>CABTZA010000272.1 GCA_902489225.1 uncultured Collinsella sp. | reverse complement strand
ACTTGGGCCAGATGGACTCGGGATCCTCTTCCTCCTCGAGCACCGCGGAGCAGGTGCGGCCGGGGGAGAGCAGGCACTGGTCGGTCACGACGAGGGTGCCCTCGCCGTCGACGGTGATGGAGCCGCCCTCGAGAATCATGTCATCGGGACGATAGCGGCGGCAGCCGGAGAGCTCGGCCATCTTGAGGGCGATCTGCTCGTCCTTGTCCCACGGGAAATAGAGGCCGTCGACGAGGCCGCCGTAGGCGTTGAAGTGCCAGTGGTTGGCGCGCTTCTCGCCCTTGCCGTTGATGACATAGGTGGCAGCGGTGTCGCGGAACCAGGCGTCGTCGGTGGTCATCTCGATAACGGTGACGTTCTCGTCGTTCTCAAAGACGGCCTTGCAGTTGGCATAGTCGACCTGATTAGCGCACATATAGACCGGGGTGAACTCGGCGATGGCGCGAGCGATGGCAGCATACTGCTTCTGGGCCGGCTTGGCGCCATGGGCCCAGGTGTCGGTGCGGTGGGGCCAGCCCATCCACACGCGATCCTGCGGAGCGAACTCGGCGGGCATGAAGAAGCCGTCGGCCTTGGGAGTGGACTCGGACTCGGTGATCGTACGCATAAGATTTCCTCCAAATCGAACGATCGCTTGCTGCGGGCGGGTTACCCGCAGCCTAAAACCAAGAGATGGTAGGCGCCCGTTCCCCGGCAAAGGTCGGGGCGCCCGGCGTCGGTTTTCACGGAGTCGCACCGGCAAGCGACAACGTAACCTGGTGCGTGGAGACAAAACGCACAAAGGATACGGAAGAGAGATTGGGGTGGGCGGTGGTTACCGGAGCAATAGCTCACACCCACCCCGGGGAATGGTTAAGTGACAAGGAGGGTTGGAGCCCCAGAACCGGGTGCTCTAGTTCTCCTCGGCCTCGGCGGCCTCCTCAGCGAGACGCTGGGCAGCCAGCTCGGGGATGAGACCCTTGTACTCGGTCTCGCGGCCCTTGGCGCTGACGACGCGAACGACCTCGCCGATAAGCACAAGCACGATGAAGATAACGATCATCGGGACCTTGTCGCCAGTTTCATCGGCGGAGAACGGCACCAGCGTTGCAACGATGGCCAGGATCAGCTCGATGCAGGGGATGGCCAGCATGACCTTCATCATGGCGCCCTTAAACGGGAACGTGAAGATGCGCTCACGGTTGGGGTCGTTCTTACGAAGGTTGAGGAACGCCGGGAACATCGGGATGTAGGTCAACAGCAGGAAGACGACAGAGGTGCCAAAGAGCATCCAGAAGACACCGTTGGAGATGGCGTCGATGGGAACGAGCTGCAGGCACAGCACCAGGGAGGCAACGACAGCGTTGACCAGGTTGGCGCCGTTGGGCATGTCGTCATCCGAGATCATCGAGGCGAAGACCTTGGGCATGTTGCCGTGCTCGGCAGCGTAGCGAGCAACGGAGTTAACGCCGAAGGACCAAGCGGCCATATTGGCGAACAGGGTGATCAGGAAGGCGATGCAGATGACCTT
>CABTZA010000271.1 GCA_902489225.1 uncultured Collinsella sp. | reverse complement strand
GATTGCCGTCATCGGCGAGGACCCTATCGCGCGCAGCGTAGCGTCGCGCATGTGGAACATCGCCACGGCGACGACCGACAACAGCGGTATGATGCTTTGCGATTCCGAGGTTCCGACCGACGTTGACCTGGTGCTCGAGATCGCAAGCGACGAGCTGCCCGCCGACGCCGCTCCGCGCGCCACGATTGCCCTCGCCGAGTGCCACAACCTGGCCCAGCGCATCCGCACCGCCAATGTCGCCGCGCAGCAGAAGCCGGCTCGCATTCGCATTGAGCTCACGGGCATGACGCGCTACAACGGCACCTTCACGGCCAGCGACGCGCAGACACTCGCCGTACGCCTGCTCGATGGCGTTTGCGATGCCCTCGCAGATTAGGTAAACTAAACGAGTTGCTTTTGGGCAACACCACACATTGGGACGTAGTTCAACGGTAGAACTCCGGTTTTTGGTGCCGGCTGTTGGGGGTTCGAATCCCTCCGTCCCAGCCATTAAAATTGAGCGCCCTGAGCCCATAACGGCCCAGGGCGCCTTCTTGTGGGCAAGCGGAGGGATTCGAGAACCCGCAAGGGTGCGGAGCTGAGGAAACGCGAAGGCGCCCCAAGCCCATTAGGACCAAGAGCGCCTTACATCTTGAAATATCAGCCCAATTCCGAAAAGCGAGCCGCCTTCTACAACGTGTCGTGTGGCCCCGACGGGCCGGGCATTAAGTTTGTCGCGAGTTCCGCACGCAAAGAAGGCCACTTAATGTGGCCTTCGTCTTGCGCAGGACTGTAGAGCAGCAAACTTAATGCCCGGCCCGTCGGGGCCACACGTCCCTAGTTGTTCAGCATGCGGTCGAAGCTTCCCGAGTCGCCATCTCGATAGTCTGCGGTCATCAGAATCTCCTGCGGAATGCGCCCGCCCTCGCGCAGCACGTTGCGGAACTGCACGCGCGTAACCATGGGCAGATCCTTGATCGTCGCTGCCAGGTTCTGCGGCACACCCTGGTTGGCAGCCGCGGGCTCGCACTCTCCGCCGGCCTTCACGCGACGCTTATGCTCGGCGAGCATGGCGCGGTACATGCCGGCATGCAGGCGAATCTCAACCACATTGGCATTGCGAGCCTGCTCGACGATGCGCGCGCCCTCGCGATCGATATCGCCCACGTAGTAGACGTAGTTAAAGCGATAGCCAATCTCGGCCAGATAATCATCCAGTGCGTGCGAGACGCTCGCTTTGCAGCCGCCGCCAAAAATCACGCCGCCCACCTTGATGCCAAAGAGCTTGGCGTGCTTGCGGCCACGCAGCAGCTTGACGATCTCGTCGTAGGTGTCCAGGTTCTCGACCATAATGAACGGCTTGTCGGCTCCCAGCGTAAAGAAGCCCGTAAAGTGCACGGGGCGATTGGGGGCGACCTTGATCGCCTGCATGCTGATGCCCTTTTCGGTCATGCGCCTGATCAGGCGCTCACCGTGCTTGCCGTCAAAAGCTTTTTCGTCATTGAAGATCTGGTAGGCGCGCTGGCGGCGCGAGGCAACCGGAGTATCGGCACCGCGGTTTTGCTCGATCCAAGCCTGGATGAT
>CABTZA010000270.1 GCA_902489225.1 uncultured Collinsella sp. | reverse complement strand
GGGCGTCTGTCCCTTTGCGGCGGTTTTGACGTTTGCGCAGGTAAAACCTGCCAAAATAAACCTGTCCCTTTTTGGTAGGTTTAGCTCAGCAGCATGCGGTCGTTGGCGAGCTCGCCGCCCGAGACCTCCTCGAACTTCTGCAGCAGGTCGGCGACGGTGAGCGACTTCTTCTCATCGCCCGCCACGTCGTAGATTACGTGGCCCTCGTGCATCATGATCAAGCGATTGCCCAGACGGATGGCGTCATTCATGTTATGCGTGACCATGAGCGTGGTCAGGTGGTGCTCGTCGACGATCTCTTCGGTCAGATTGAGCACCTTAGAGGCCGTCTTGGGGTCGAGCGCCGCGGTGTGCTCGTCGAGCAGCAGCAGGCGCGGCTTGGTGAGCGTGGCCATGAGCAGGGTGAGTGCCTGGCGCTGACCGCCCGAAAGCAGGCCGACCTTGGCGTTGAGGCGCGTGTCCAGACCGAGGTCCAGGCGCTTGAGCAGCTCAACGTACTCGTCCTTCTCGGCCTTGGTGACGCCCCACGAAAGACCGCGACGCTGGCCACGGCGCTTGGCGAGGGCCAGGTTCTCGGCGATCTGCATGTCGGCTGCGGTGCCGCGCATGGGGTCCTGGAACACGCGGCCCAGGTACTTGGCACGCTGCGACTCGCTCAGGCGCGAGATATCGGTGCCGTCAAGCTCGATAACGCCCGAATCGAGCGGATACACGCCGGCGATCATGTTGAGCAGCGTGGACTTGCCGGCGCCGTTGCCGCCGATCACGGTTACAAAGTCGCCGTCGTTAAGGGTGAGGTCGACACCGGTAAGAGCGCGCTTCTCGGTGACGGTGCCCTTGTTAAAGGTCTTTTTGACGTGCGAGAGCTTAAGCATCTGCCTCATCTCCCTTCGTGTAGGAGCTGCGGAGCTTATAGCGCTCCCAAACCACGGGCACGCACAGGGCCACGGCGACGATCACGGCGGAGAGCAGCTTCATGTCGTTGGCGTCCATGCCCAACTGCAGCACGATGGCGCGGATAAGGAAGTACACCACGGAGCCAAAGACGGCGGAGGCAAGACGGACGCTAAACTGCGTGAGACCGCCGGGCAACAGGCGGCCGAGCACCTCGCCGATAACAATGGCGGCAAGACCGATAACGATGGCGCCGGTGCCCATGCCAATGTCGGCATACTTCTGGCTCTGGCAGATGAGTGCGCCCGAAAGGCCGATGAGGGCGTTGGAGAGCACGAGGGCGATCATCTTGGTGGAGTTGGTGTTGACGCCCAGGGCGCGGATCATGTACTCGTTGTTGCCGGTGGCGCGCAGTGCCGAGCCGATCTCGGTGCCAAAGAACCAATACAGGATGGCAACGATAGCCACGGCGAGCAGGATGCCCAAGATGATGGCAACGGTGGACTGCGGCAGACCGGTCATATTGCTGACGGCGGAGAACACGGTGCCCTTGGCAAGAATGGGCGTATTGGACTTGCCCATGATGCGCAGGTTGATGGACCACAGGCTGATCTGGGTGAGGATTCCGGCGAGGATCGCAGGAATCTCAAAGACGGTGGTCAAAATGCCCGTGACGGCGCCCGCGATGGCGCCGGCGCACAT
>CABTZA010000269.1 GCA_902489225.1 uncultured Collinsella sp. | reverse complement strand
TAAGTATATCAGGCGGTTTGCCCGCCATTGATCGGGTGTGCGCGTATACCCCTCTGAAAACTGAATCCCGTTAGAAATGACGAGTTGTTTACGCTTCTTTTGGGGTGGCGGTACTATCATGGTTCGAATTGAATGTGGATGATGATAGGGAGCGCCTATACATGATTGAGCTGCTCGGGCGTTTTGGTGGTAAGTTTCGCCGGTATATGGTGATCGGCCCAGCGTGCAAGCTGATCGAAGTGATTTTTGACCTGCTTACGCCGCTGGTGATTGCCCAGATGATCGATAAGGGCATTGGCTCGCACGACGTGAATGCCGTTATCCACTACGGTATGGTGCTTGGCGCCATGGCCGTGATCGGCATCTCATTTACGCTCGTCTGCCAAAAGATGGCGGCGCTCACCTCGCAGGGCATGGGTACCGACATCCGCGGCGCGCTCTACGGGCACATCAATAAGCTGAGCTATGCCGAGCTCGATTGCTTTGGCACGCCGTCGCTCATCACCCGCATCACCAACGATGTCAACCAGGTGCAGCTTGCCGTGGCGCTGGGCGTGCGCATGCTCATCCGCTGGCCCTTCTTGGCGGTGGGCTCTATGTGCGCGGCCCTTGCCATCGACCTTAAGCTCGGCATCATCTTTTTGATCTGCACGCCCGCCATTGGCCTGGTGTTTTGGTTTGTCATGGCGCGCTGCATTCCGTACTACAAGCAGCTGCAGGCAAAGCTCGACCGCATTGCGCTCATTTGCCGCGAGGGGCTTTCGGGCGCTCGCGTGGTTCGCGCCTTCGTGCGCGAGGGCCACGAGCGCGAGCGCTTTGCCCAAGCCGCCGATGACCAGGCCAATACTGCCATCGCGGTGGGCAAGCTCTCCTCGATTCTCAACCCCGTCACGTTTTTGGTGATGAACCTGGGCGTGTGCGCCATCCTGTGGGTGGGCGGCATCCAGGTCAACGTGGGCGAGCTCACGCAGGGTCAGGTCATGGCGTTCGTCAACTACATGACGCAGACCCTGACCTCCATCGTGTACGTCGCCAACCTGGTCGTGGTTTTTACCAAGGCGAGCGCCAGCGCGTCGCGTATCAACGAGGTGCTCAATTGCGTGCCGAGCATTACCGACGAGGGCAACGAGCCGGTCGCCCTGCCCGAGCCGAACGCGGCGGGCGCAGCTGCCCCGGTCCCCGCGCTGAGCTTGAGCCACGCGAGCTTCTCCTTTGGCGCGGGCGCCGCCAATGCCGTCAACGACGTGACTCTGGATTTGCCGCTGGGCAAAACGCTCGGCATTATCGGCGGCACGGGCAGTGGTAAGTCCACGCTCGTCTCGCTCATTCCGCGCCTGTACGATGCGGGTACCGGCAGCGTGAGCGTAATGGGTGCCGACGCGCGCACCTGGCCGCTCGACCAGCTGCGCCACGTGGTCGCGACCGTCCCGCAGCGCGCGTCGCTGGTGAGCGGCACCATTCGCAGCAACCTGACCTGGCGCGACGAGTCGGCGACCGACGAGGAGCTCTGGGCGGCGCTCGATATGGCGCAGGCCAGCGAGCTCGTGCGCAACAAGCCGCAGGGGCTCGACGCCCCGGTCGAGGCGGGCGGCAAGAACTT
>CABTZA010000268.1 GCA_902489225.1 uncultured Collinsella sp. | reverse complement strand
TTGGCAAGGATTTCGGCCGTGCAGCAGATGACGGGCGCCTTGGTGTTGATGTGCGTATCGCCGGTGATCATGCCAACGTTATCGCGGCCGAGCACCTGTACCAGATCGAAGAACTTTTCGCTGACCAGAGCCTTGATAGGAGCCGTATAGTAGCAGCGCTTGCCCTGTGCCATGCCCATAAAGAGCATGCCTAGCGCGACGAGCGATTTACCCGATCCGGTCGGTGTTCCCAAAATGACATGGTCACCGGCGGCTAGATCCATGAGGGCCTCTTCCTGGTGGTCCCACAGCTCAATACCGCGATCGCTCGTCCATTCAAAGAAGCGCTCGAAGGCCTGATCGGGCGTGAGCCATGGTTCGGGCTCGCTGCCGTCCTCGGGCTCCCACCAGGTGGGGGAGAGCGCGCCGAGCGAGCCGAATTCGGCTTCGGTTCCCGTGCCGCCCGAGAACGAGCTGGCGGCGCCGGCGCCAGAAACGGTGCTGGCGGAAGTATCTGTCGTGGTCTGTGCCATGTGGTTGCTTTCTCTCGCCGTTTGTCCGCCAACTATTATGGCGTAGCAGCGGCGCGGGGTGCCAGCGCGCGAGAAAATGCAGGAAATGGGCGTTCTGCCCGGCCGTTTGGTGCGGTTGCCAACTAAGTGAGTAGACTTTTTGCGATGTCGCGAGCACATGGCTTTTGCACAAGGGCTCTACCTGCGGTTTTATTTTTCGCTACGCGGGTTGTGCTTGGCTATTGCAAAAAAGTCTACTCACTTAGGCTTGAGGGTCGTTCGCCGGTGCCTATTCGCGCTTGTTTGCCGACGCCGCGACCATCAGAAGCCCCTAGGACTCCTGCGGCAGGCGCTTCTTGCCTTTGCGGGCGCGGTTTCTAAAGTTCTCGACGGCCTCTTCCATGCCCAGAGGTACATAGGTGAGCGCATCGAGGTTTTCGGGCAGGTAGCAGGCAAGGCTTTGCTCCTGCGCGCGGCCCGCCGCGAGCTGTTCATCGCTGGGCTGCGCTCCAGGTGTGGCGCGAATGCCATAGACGGCGGCACCCATCTCGCGCGTGCGGCGCTCGTACTCGGTCTCGGGATGCTCGGGATGGTCGCGGCGTACGTCGTCACTTACCCAAAGCGTGTCGTAGCCGGCCGCGGCAAACTGTCCCAGGGCGTAATCGCGCAATGGTTTGCTGTCGGTGCGCAGCGTGACGGTGGCGTTGGCTGCAAAGAGCGGGCGGTAGAGCATCAAATGGTCGACATGGACGAGTCGTTTTTTGGCGTACTTGGCCTTGGGCTGCGGCGTGGGAAAGTTGATGGTGATGGCATCGAGCTCGCCTGCGGCAAATAGCTGTGGCAGCGATGCGGCGCCTCGGGGCAGGACGAGTGCGTTGGATAGCTCCTGCTCGCAGATTTTCTGCGCGGCATAGGCAATGCAGATGGGCTCCTGGTCCATGCCGATAAAGAGGGTGTTTGGCTCGTGGCCCGCGCGCTCTACAAGGTACGTTCCCTTGCCGCAGCCAAGATCCAGGTGAAGGTGCTCGAAGGGCTTGCTGCCTGCGGGCGCACAGGCCTTGCGCCAATCTCCGGCATAAGCCTCGGGGTTTGTCTCAATCGCATCGGCGTAGCG
>CABTZA010000267.1 GCA_902489225.1 uncultured Collinsella sp. | reverse complement strand
GGCTATGCCCACTCCCGTGCCGACCTGTTCCAGGGTGCCCCGCTGGTGCTCGTACCGCCCGCGGTGGATGACGCCCTTAAGCTGGAGCTTTTGGGCCAGGTGCGCGAAATGGTGCGCCCCCTGGGCTTTGGCAAGTTCAGCGTGACCAGCGCCGCCGAGCACGACCGCGTCATCGCCTTCACGAGCCAGCTTGCGCACGTGGTGTCCAACGCCTACGTAAAGAGCCCGACCGCCCAGGTCCACCACGGCTTTTCGGCTGGCAGCTACCGCGACCTCACCCGCGTGGCGCACCTCAATCCGCAGATGTGGTCCGAGCTCATGATCGACGACGCCGATGCGCTCGCCTTCGAGATCGACCATCTGATCGAATCGCTCGGCGCCTACAGCCGCGCCCTTAAGGACCGCGACCAGCGCTATCTGGAGAATCTCCTTGCCGAGGGCGACCGCATTAAGCGCGCGCTCGACGACGAGGCCTCCCACTAGACCACCTATCACGCCAGGTCGAAAGGACCGAAGCTTATGGCGATTACCATCGATATCGACACTGCACGCCCCTACCAGGTGCATGTTGGCACGTTTTTGCTGGAGCAGGCGGGACCGCTCGTGCGCGCCACTGCCGGCGGCACCAAGGCCGTCATCGTGACGGACACCAACGTGGGCCCGCTCTACCAGATGCCCGTTAAGCAAAGCCTGGAGGCGTCAGGCTACGAGGTGAGCATCTGCACCTTCGAGGCAGGCGAGGCCCATAAGCGCGCCGAAACCTATGTTGCCATTCTTGAGTTTGTGGCCGAGCACGAGCTTTCGCGCTCCGACGTGATCGTGGCACTCGGCGGCGGCGTCGTGGGCGACGTTGCGGGCTTTGTGGCCGCCACCTACATGCGCGGCTGCAAGTTTGTGCAGATCCCAACGAGCCTGCTCGCCATGGTGGATTCGTCGGTGGGCGGCAAGACTGCCATCGACCTGGCCGCCGGCAAGAACTTGGCCGGCGCCTTTTGGCAGCCGAGCGTGGTTATCGCCGACGTGGGGTGCCTGGCCACCCTCACGCCCGAGCAGTTCGCCGACGGCTGTGGCGAGGTCGTCAAGCACGCCGTGATTGCCGATCCGGAGCTTTTCGCCGAGCTGGAGAAGACCCCGCTCACGCTGGAGCTGCTCAACCACGATGTGGCCCGCGTAGCGCTCATCATCGCCCGCAACATCGACATCAAGCGCGCCGTGGTCGTCGCCGACGAGCGCGAGACCAACCAGCGTAAGCTCCTCAACTTTGGACACAGCGCCGGACACGCCGTCGAAGCCTGCGAGCACTTTGAGCTCGGACACGGCAACTGTGTGTCGATCGGCATGGGCATCATCACGCGCGCCGCAGCGCTACATGGCATTTGCGACGCCGAACTGCCGGGGCGCATCGAGGAGCTCTGTGCACGTCACGGCCTCAAGACCCGCTGCGAGCTTTCCGCCGACGCCGTCTTTGCCGAGGCGCTGCACGACAAAAAACGTGCCGGTGACACTATCGACCTGGTGATTCCGCACGGCATTGGCCGCTGCAGCATCGACCGCACGCCGCTTTCCACTTTCCATGAACTCATTGCCGAGGGCCTCGGCCAGAAGGGAGACGC
>CABTZA010000266.1 GCA_902489225.1 uncultured Collinsella sp. | reverse complement strand
CCGGCAGCGACGTCGGCGCCGGACATATCGCGGGTATTGGGGTCGCCGCCCTGGATGACAAAACCGGGCACATAGCGATGGAACTTAAGGCCATCGTAGAAACCCATCGTGGAAAGCTCGCAGAAGTTCGCGACATGAATGGGAGCACCCTCGCCGTCAAACTTGACCTTGATGGTACCCTTCGACGTCTCGATAACGGCGCACTCGTCGCCGGCAAGCTGATACTCGGGCGTGTAGAGCTCTTTCTTAAAACCAAACATGTGGTTCCTTCCTCGTGCGTTTAAAGCATAATTTGTACGAATTGTAGCAATAAGCATGCGCTTACATCAATTGCGCACGTAGGTTATGCCGACTATGGCGAACTAATTTTAGGAACGCTGCTGCGGCTTCCAGGAACCCACATTGGCGTCGTACTGGTTCAGCGCGCTGTTGCCGCCCTGCGCGATGGGCGCCAGGATCTCGCTTTGGTGGGAACTCATCGACTCACCATCAGGAATGGCCAGCGAGATATCCCAGCTCTGGCAGATCACGTCGACGCGCTCGTACATCCACTCGGCAAGCTGCTTTAAGTGCGCGATGTCATCCGCATAGACCGTATCGTCCTGATACTTAAGGTTGTTGAGCTCATCTTGCGTCTTTTTGATCTGGTCGCGCAGGGCGTAGGCACTCTGCGACAGCTCCTGACGGGTGGACAGCGGCGATCGGAGATAGCCGTTGTTAAAGGAATCGATGACCTCGCCGATCTGGTCCTCGTCACCGTAGGACACGATGGTCTGATACAGACCGTCGAGCCTGGTATAGAGCTGATCATCGGTGAGCACGGTTTCTTCCTGGACCACCTCGGCAGAATCGTCCTGCTTGGTATCGTCCTCAGTCGCCTCGCCCTTTTGGCGCGTAGGGAAGGTCGTCTGCGCGGCCTGGCCAAACTGGTCGTAGAAGCCAGGCATGACACCCATGGGATCGGCCGTCACGAACCAATAGGCACCGCCGCAAAGGACGGCAAGGACCGCGATGACGATGAGCGGCTTGGGGATATGACGCTTGTGCTTGTGATAGGCGTCCTCGTCGGGGTGCACCTTGCGCTTGGTTTTTTGAGCATCGTCATGCAGGGAAACGGGCGTGGGAATATCGACCTTGGGGATCCCGAAATCCTTATCGAAAGCCGGCAACACGCAGGTCTCGTTAGGATCGGCGGCGTCCGAAAGAACCGCGGCAGCCGAGGCAGGCGCATGCGGCACCTCGGTATCGATCTGCTCTTGCGTTAGGCGCGGAAAGCCCGCCGTGCGGCCCGCTGCCAGGTCGGATGCGGCCGCGTCCTCGGAGAGGATACCCGGAGCGGGGCGTCCGCATTTGGGGCACGTACGATCATGCGGAGAAAGACGGGCACCGCAGCCCTCACAGAACACGAACTCGGTGTGCTCGGGGCCATCGCCCGGACCCACATAGGCGTTGCAGTAGGGGCAGAACGAGGCGCCGTCCTCGATAGTCTTAAGGCAATGCGGGCAGATCACGGCATCCTCTTTTCGAAGCAATTCAAACAATCGAGGTTAGAGCATAACATCGCCACGGCCCCACAAGCGCAAGGCACCAATTCAACATCGCCGCTCACCCCTAAGTTGCGGTGAAATAGGGACTGAATAGGAGGT
>CABTZA010000265.1 GCA_902489225.1 uncultured Collinsella sp. | reverse complement strand
GCCTCGAGAATGCCTGCGACCTGGTCCTTCATGTCGATCGCGCCGCGGCCCCAGATGTAGGTGTCGTCCACGTGGCCACTAAAGGGAGCATGCGTCCAGTCAGCCTCGGTGCCGGGTACCACGGGAACCACGTCCATGTGGCCCATGAGCATAATGGGCTTGAGGGCAGAGTCGGAACCGCCAAGCGTCACCAATAGCGAATGGTCGATAAGCTCGACCTCGCCCGCCGCGAACACGCGCGGCCAGGCCTGCTGCATATACGCGCGCAGGTCGTCGAAAGGTTGCCAGTCCACCGCCTCGGCATCCATGCTCGAGATGGTCGGAAACGACAGCACGCGGCCCAAGCGCTCGCACGCGCCTGCCTCGTCTATATCGGCAAAATCGTCCTCATGCGCAAAGAAGCGCCAAACCTCGGCCATGACATCCTTTCGATTGTGACGACAAAGGCCGCCCCACGGGAGCGGCCCTGCAACGCAAGCGTTTGCGGTCGGTTATTTGTCCTCGAGATAACGAGAGAGGAACTCGCGAGTGCGCTGGTGTTTGGGGTTGCCGAAGAGCTCGGCCGGCGCGGCGTCCTCGAGCACCACGCCCTTGTCCATAAAGACCACGCGGTCGGACACGGTTCGGGCAAAGGCCATCTCGTGCGTGACGACGACCATGGTCATGCCGTCGGCCGCAAGCTTGCGCATGACCTCGAGCACCTCTCCCACGATCTCGGGGTCGAGTGCGGAGGTCGGCTCGTCGAACAGCATGATCTGCGGATTCATGCACAGGGCGCGCGCGATGGCCACGCGCTGCTTTTGGCCACCGGACAGGCGACCCACAGCGGCGTGCGCGAACTTTTCGAGCCCCACGCTCGTCAGATGCTCCATCGCGACCTTCTCGGCCTCGGCCTTGCTCATCTTTTTGAGCGTGACGGGCGCGAGCGTGCAGTTGTCGAGCACGTCCATGTTGTTGAACAGGTTAAAGCCCTGGAACACCATGCCGATGTCCTCGCGGAGTTTATTGATATTGCAGCGCTCGGCCGTAAGGTCCTGGCCGTGGAACCAGATTTGGCCCGCGTCCGGGGTCTCGAGCAGGTTGAGGCAGCGCAGGAAGGTCGACTTACCCGAACCCGAGGCTCCGATAATAGTGACGACCTCGCCGGGGTTAACGGACAGGTCGATGCCCTTGAGTACCTCGAGCGAGCCGAAGCTCTTGCGCAGGCCCTCGACGCGGATGAGCGGCTCATTGGTCTGTGCGGCGGCCGCGGTGCCGGTAGTGGCGGTATCTGCCATGATGATTCTCCTCGTCTTGAGCCTAGTTGGAGCTGGGCAGCGTGACCGGAGCCTCGGCGCCGAGCTTTTTGCCAAAGGCCTCGAGCAAGCGGCTCGCCACGAGCGTCAGGATCAGGTAGACCACGAGCGCCACGCAGTAGACCTCCATCTGGCGGTAGTACACGCCGGCGACGGTGGTGGTGGCGTACATGAGGTCAAACACGCCGATGACCGAAAGCACCGACGAATCCTTGATGTTGATGATGAGCTCGTTGGTGAGCGCCGGAATCGCGTTTTTAATGCCCTGGGGGAACACGACTTTGCGCATGGCTTGCCACTGCGACAGGCCCAGCGAGCGTGCTGCCTCGGCCTGGCCGGGATCGATGGACTCGATGCCGCCGCGCAGGACCTCCATCATGTAGGCGGTGGAGTTGAG
>CABTZA010000264.1 GCA_902489225.1 uncultured Collinsella sp. | reverse complement strand
CTGTACTGCCCCTTCCCGCTGTCCGTGGCTATTCCGGCAATGTTGATCCCGCATATGCTGGTTGCCGGCGTGGTCGAGGGCGTGGCGACGGCCGCCATCTACGGCTTTATCAAGAAGACGGCGCCGAGCGTTATCGTCGGCCCCGAAGCCGCCGATGGACAGCTTGCTGCCGAGGGCGCTGCTGCAAAGAAGACCTCGCTGGTCCCCACGCTCATCTTGGTTGCCGTGCTTGTCGTGGCCACGCCGCTGGGCCTGCTGGCCACGGGTGACGCCTGGGGTGAGTGGGACGCCGAGGGCGCCGCGACCGCCGTTCAGGAGGCTGGCGACGACAGCCTGCAGGCTTCGGTCGGTCTCGACACCCCGACCTTTGCCGACGCTCTGCCTACGGGTGATTACCTGCAGGCCTATTCCGAGGAGCAGGGTCTCGGCTTTGCCGGTCAGGCTGCCATGTATATCCTGTCCGGCGTGATTGGCGTGGCGGTGCTCACCATCGCATTCCGTCTGATCTCGCTGACGGTCAAGGAAAGCGGAGCCCATGGCGATGGTCGAGCTGCCTAGCTGGCTTGCGGCCGAGGAGCGATACGAGCCCACGGGCGCTCGTCATCGCGTGATGCAAAAGAACGTCCTGCACCTGGCGAGCCTGCTTGAGCGGGTTCGCCTGGGTGGAGGCGCGCACGAGGGCGGGTCGATGGTCGACCGCGCCCTTTCTTGCGTTTCGGCTCCGGTGCGCCTGGTGGGGATATTCGTTTGCGTTCTGTGCGTGTGCCTGACACAAAGCCCGCTGTACCTCATGTTGATGGCGGCCATTGCGCTGGTGCTCGTTGCCGTGCGTCCCGTACGCGGGCTGCGCGCGACCTTTGTGCCGGCGCTTGGCGCCGCGGGGCTCGCAGTGGTTTTGGCGCTGCCTGCCCTGCTGCTAGGTGCTTCCGCTACGGGCGCCATGCTCAAGATTGCGCTCAAGACCTTCATTAATGTGTCGCTGGTGCTGGGCGTTTCGTGGACCCTCACGTGGAGCCGCATGTCGGCGGCGCTCAAGATGCTGCATCTACCCGACGAAGTTATCTTTACGTTTGATATGGCGCTCAAGCACATCGAGGTGCTGGGTCGTACGGCGCACGATCTGTGCGAATCGGTCATGCTGCGCAGCGTTGGCCGTGCGCCCGAGGGATTTTCGCGTACCGATTCGATCGCGGGTATCATGGGCATGACCTTTATCAAGGCGATGAAATGCAGCCGCGCGATGGACGAGGCTATGCTTTGCCGCGGCTTTGCCGGTGCGTATCCGGCTCCCGCGCGCGCCAGGTTTGGCTGGCGCGATGCGGCCTATGCGGCCGGCGTGGCGCTGCTGACAGTGTTGTGCGCCGTGCTGTAGGCGCTGCTGGTTCCGACTGGGGATGTAAATGGGGAAGGGCGACGTTTTGACGATCGATATGAATAGTGCGGCGGGCACGAACGGTGTGGGCGGCGCCGAGGTCGTTCCGCTCATCGAGCTGCGCGACGTGGTGTTCTCCTATGCGGGGCATACGGTTGTCGATGGCGTGTCGCTGCAGGTCGATCGTGGTGAACTCGTTGCCCTGCTCGGTCCCAACGGCTGCGGTAAGACGACGATTATGCGCCTTATTAACGGCCTTGAGCTCGCGGACGCAGGGGCATACCTGTTTGACGGGTGTATGGTCGATGCGGCATATCTCAAGGATTCCGCGACGGCCCAGCGGTTCCATCAGCGCGTG
>CABTZA010000263.1 GCA_902489225.1 uncultured Collinsella sp. | reverse complement strand
CGTCACGCGGCGGACCAGTGCGGGGCGTGCCCAACCGCACGAGGGGCAATGGTAGGCGCCGAGTTGACCATACTGCACATAGTCGTACTCCAACGGGGCGTTGCACTGCGAGCAAAAACGCGAGTCACTAATGCGATCGGACTCGGTGCCCGTGGCGCCGTCGATGCCAAAGGCGATGCTCATGTTGGGGACGCGCGCGGCGATCGAGGCGCACAGCGGATCGTCGGCGTTATAGATGAGCGTCGTTGCCGGCGAAAGCTCCAGTGCGTGGGCGATGACGTCCTGGGTGTGGTCGATCTCGCCGTAGCGGTCCAGCTGGTCGCGGAACAGGTTGAGCAGCACAAAGTAGGTCGGCTTGAGCTTGGGCAGGACGCGCACCGTGTAGAGCTCGTCGCACTCAAAGACGCCTACGCGCTTGCCGCTGCCGGCACGCTTAAGATCGCTGCGGCTCTCGAGCAGTGCACCCACCACGCCCGGCTCCATGTTGTTTCCGGCGCGGTTGCATACCACGGTGGCGCCGCTAGCGGCAACGGCGTCGGCGATGAGGTTGGAGGTGGTGGTCTTGCCGTTGGTGCCGGTGATCACCACGCTGCGGTCGACAAGGTCCGCGAGGTCGCTTAGCAGCTCGGGGTCGATTTTCATGGCGATGCGGCCGGGGAGTACGCCGCCCTGGCGCTTAAGGACGGAGCGCAATCCCCAGCGGGCGATATCGCTCGAGGTGCAGGCAAGAGATGAGCGGAGGTTCATGAAGCCGTTCCTAACATAGATGACATGGTCGGGGCGATCGCGTCGCTAAAAGCCGTAGCGGCGCGCAAATTCCTGGGCAAGCTGCGATACGTCTTCGCAAGCGTTGGCCCAGGGGGCAAAGTCGGGAGTATCCGAGATGATGCCGTCGGCCTCCCAAACTGCCTGATGCGAAAGGTCCCAGGGGTCGTGCGGTTCGGGCCGGCAGGGAAGGTACGGCGTCTGATACATGGGGTTCAGCAAAAAGAACGCGCCGCCCTCGCAGCGGTTGGCAAACTCGCGCAGCGCGCGTGTCGCCGGGCGCATCTTGTTCGTTTTGAACAGCAAGATCGTGCGGGCGAGCAGGTACCAGGGGGAGTTCTCGAGGGCATCGGCCCCCATCTGCTCCTCGAGCTGGTGGGCCAGGGCAAAAAAGCCGTCCTCGTCTTCCAGGCGAGCGAGGGCGAGTAGCACGGTGCCTGCAGCTCGGGTGGGATAGCCTTCCGCCTTAAGAATACGGCGAGAATAGTTGGCGGCAGCACGGTAGCGAGCGCTTGCCATGCACAGCTGCGAGATGGCCTCGAGCGTGTGGAGCCACCCGATAAGAGCCGGCTCGCTTACGGTGAGATCGGCCGCCGTCACGCCGTCCGTCAAAACCTTGTTGGCCCAGTAGTGTGGGGCCTCCATGTCGAACCCGGGCACGCTTTGCTGCAGGTAATCGGCCGTGGTCGCCTCGAGTTTCATCAGGTCGCCCAGGCAGGCGTCGACGGGCGTGTCCGCCAAAATGATGGCGAGCAGCTGCGCATCGAGGACATACGCATCGACGCGGACGATCTTGAGCAACTCATCGCGCATATCGTCGAACAGGCGGTTGCGCGTCTGCTCAAACTCCTCGTCGCTGCCCATGTCCTCGATGCGATGGAGTTCGTCGAGCAGGTGGCGGTGGACGCCAGCATAGGACAATAGCGCCTGGGCATGCTCGGTCTGCGCATACTTATGAGGGTTGACG
>CABTZA010000262.1 GCA_902489225.1 uncultured Collinsella sp. | reverse complement strand
TTTCCCGAGCGCAAGGACTATCCGTGGCGCGAGCAGGCGCCCGACGATGCCGTGGTGGCGCAGCGCTGCGAGGCTCTGGGGCGCATCGTGCGCGGGGACAACTGCATCATGGTTGCCTCGGCCCGCGCGCTGCTGCGCTGCGTGCCGCCGGTCGAGAGCCGCTATTGGGAGTCCACGACCTTTGCGGTGGGCGAGGAGATTCCTTTTGATGAGGTGCCGCAGCGCCTAGTGGGCATGGGCTACACCAATGCCGGCGCCGCCGACGCGCCCGGTCTGTTCCGCGTGCACGGCGACACCGTCGAGGTGTTTCCCGCGCAGGAAAAAGCGCCCGTGCGCATTGAGTTCTTTGGCGACGAGATCGACCGCATCCGTCGCATGGTGAGCTCAACGGGGCAGACCATCGGTAACGAAGACAGCATCGAGATCTTCCCCTGCCGTGAGCTGGCGCTTACCGACGAGGCCGTCCACAACATGCATGTGGCGCTCTATCGCGCCAGCCAGGACGACAGCAAGCTGGCCGCATTGCTCGAGATGGTGGATGCGCGCATCGTTACACCCGAGCTCGACCGCTTTTTGCCGGTAATGTACGGCCAGACCGTGAGCCCGCTGGCGCACGTGAGCGGCAAGGCGCTCGTGGTGCTGTCCGAGCCGCGCTCGCTGTTCGACGATTGCCTGCGTGCCTACGAGGATATCGAGGCGCGTGCTGGCGAGGCAGGGATTGACCGGCTGGATGGCCTGTACGTACGTGCCCAGCAGCTCAATTTTGGTGCCCAGCAGCGCCTGAACTACGTGAGCCTGATCCGTGCCGGCGGCGCGGTGACGGCGGAGCTCAAGATTGAGCAGCCGGCCATTGCGGGCTCGGACAATCGCTTTATGACGCGCATTCAGGAAGTCGTGGGCAAGCGCTACGCCTGCGTGTTTGCCATTCCCGACCGCGGTGCGCGCGAGTCGATGGAGCTCACCTTTGGCGACGAGGGCATTACCTTTGAGGAGTCGCTGACCGCGGCGCCCGAAAATGCCGGTGCTATCGGCGACCGCGTGCGCGTGGCGGCGGCGGATTCTGCCGATCGTGCTGCACGTCAGGAGGCCCATGCTTTCATTCGCGAGCGTAAGGCCGACGCGCTCAACGCCCGCTCGCTCGAGGCGGGCGCCGCGCAGGCTGCCGCCGGCGCTGCCGTGCCCACCATCTCGCGCGGGCGCGTGACCTTTGTGGACGCTGCCCTGCCGCAGGGCGTGGTGGTGCCCGACGCCAATTTGGCCGTGTTCTCGATCGCCGACCTCAATGCCCGCATGGATGCCAACCGCGCGCGCAGCCGCCGCAAGGTTGACATTACGCAGATCACGTTCCCGTTTAAGCCGGGCGACTACGTGGTGCATGCCACCCACGGCATCGCGCTCTTTAGCGAGATTGCGCGCCAGGAAGTGGGCGGCAAGGAACGCGACTACTTTTTGCTGGAATATGCCGACGGTGACAAGCTCTACGTGCCGTTGGAGCAGGTCGACCGCATCACGCGATACGTCGGTCCTGACGGCGACAAGCCGCGCCTGACCAGGCTCAACACCGCCGACTGGACGCGTGCCACCAACAAGGCGCGCAAGAACGCCAAAAAGCTGGCGTTTGACCTGGTCGACCTGTATACGCGCCGCTCGTCGATTACCGGTATCGCCTGCCCGCCCGACACGCCCGAGCAAATCGAGATGGAGGAGAGCTTTCCTTACGACGAGACACGCGACCAGCTGGAGGCCATCGCCGACATTAAGGCCGACATGGAAGCGCCAAAGCCCATGGACCGCCTGCTGTGCGGCGACGTGGGCTTTGGCAAGACCGAGGT
>CABTZA010000261.1 GCA_902489225.1 uncultured Collinsella sp. | reverse complement strand
GTCGCCGTAGATAAAGAAGCGCGCGTCGGGCAGGCCAATCTTGTCGACCACGCGGCGCGAGAACATGCCGCCCTCAAAGCACAGCTGGTTCATGGCGCGATAGCCCTCGGGGCCTAAGTCCCACTTGGCGACGGGGTTAGGGATGCCGAGCGAAAGGATGAGCTGGTACTGCCAAAAGAAGGCGCCGCCGTCAAAGTCCAGGCGCGAACCCTGGATGACATCGTAGCGGTCGGTCCACTTGGCAAGACGCTCGATGCCTTCGGGGATGACGAGCACGTCGTCGTCCATCACCCAGAACCATTGGGCGCCCAGGTCGTAGGCGCATTTAGTGCCGGCGGAGAAGCCGCCCGCACCGCCGCCGTTTTCGAGCTGCGGGGCGTAGATGACACGGTCGGTGCCGCCCTGCGCGTCGGGTTGCTCGGTGTCGATGCCCCACAGGTTGGCCAGGCGCTCGTTGAATGCGGAGCACATGGCCTCGGTCTCGCGCGAATTTTCGTTATCGACAATCACGATGCGCCAGGGCGCTGCCGTGAGCTCGGTCATGGAGTCGAACAAGTTGGCCAGGAGTTCCTGGCGCTTGTACGTTACGACGACGATGGCGAGCTTGTCGATGGGAGCGGGAAGGGTTGAAGGCATGGGGCAATATATCCTTTCACGTGCGGCGCGCATGCGCTGCACGGAAGCTATCGAATACGTCCTTGGGACTGTCCTATTGTAAAGGCTCGGCGCACCTTGGCGGCAAGCTTTGAATAAAACGCAGGAACCTGCCATGGGCCCGCCGCATGACGTGGGGCTGCTTTGCCCGCAAGAGGCTCCATAGATTATATAAACGCCCGCTGGCGCGCTGACCCTTTGATACCATGAAACGACAGGTATTTCCTAAGGAGCACATTTGTCTACTAACGCCTCTGGCAGCCCTGTTCTGTCGCTGCTTATTCCCATTTACAATGTTCAGCGCTACCTGCGCGAGTGCCTCGATTCCGCCCTGGCGCAGACGCTCAAGGATATTGAGATCATCTGCATTAACGACGGGTCGACCGACAACTCGCCGGCGATTATCCGCGAGTATATGGAGCGCGATAGGCGCGTCAAGATGATCGACAAGGCCAACAGCGGCTACGGCGACTCGATGAACCACGGTCTGGAGATGGCGCGTGGCAAGTACGTTGGCATCTTGGAGTCCGATGACTTTATGGCGCCCGACGCACTCGAAAAGCTTGTCTCGGCCGCCGATAGCAATAATGCCGACTTTGCGAAGGCGAACTTTGATTTCTACTGGTCTAAGCCCGAGGAGCGCCGTTCGCTGCACGAGATGTTTAAGGCCAAGGACTGCGGTAAGCCGGTGCACCCGAGCGACACGACGCAGTTCTTTAAGCAGAAACCGTCGATTTGGTCGGCTGTGTACCGTCGCGATTTTCTTGAGCGCAACGGCATCAAGTTCTTGCCGACTCCGGGAGCATCCTTTCAGGACACGTCGTTTGCCTTTAAGGTGATTGCCTGCGCCGACAAGGCCGTTTACCTGCACGATGCCGTGCTTTCGTATCGTCAGGACAACGAGAACTCCTCGGTCAATTCTTCGGCTAAGGTCTTTTGCGTCAATACCGAGTATGCCGAGATCGAACGTTGGATCCGAGAGGATTTTGCCCGCGATCACGCAAGCGATGACGTCGCGCGCATGCTCAAGTTCAATCAGCTCATTAAGTACGATTCGTACATGTGGAACTACGTGCGCCTGGCGCCTAAGTTCTATAAGGAGTTCCTGGTTCAGATGGCCAAGGAGTTCCAAGCGGCCTTGGACGCCGGGGACTTTTCGCTTGACGATCTCAAGCCGTGGAAGCGCGCAAATCTCGCTGCCATCCTCAAAGATCC
>CABTZA010000260.1 GCA_902489225.1 uncultured Collinsella sp. | reverse complement strand
CCCGTCATTCTGGTCGAGCTGCTGCTTGTTGTCGCCGTTACCCCGCCGGTGGTTTTTGCCATGGGCTCGGCGTGGACCGTTGTCCTTATCGCAGAGGGAGCGTTCTTCCTGTTCCGTTCCATCGCGGCGCTCTTGATGGACGTCCGTAACCGCCAGGAGGATATCACCGCGTTCTCGACGATCGAAACCATCAACGTGATTCCCGTGGGCATCCTGTATCTGGACCCGAGGGGCCGTCCGCTGCTCATGAACCGCTGCATGCGAAAAAACCTGGTGGAGCTTCATATGCCCACCGACCTAGGTGATATGAGCGGTACATGGAACGACCTGCGCAAACTCAGCATGCAAATGCCCGAAAGCAGCCAGAACCGCGTGCGGATTAATCTGGACCGCTTTGGTGAGGCGCGGGCGGTGGTCGAGGTTTCTCCCGCCGAGATTCGCTTGTTTGTGCACGATGACGTTATGGTTTCGGGCCGCCTCTTCGAGCGCATTATCGGCCTGGATGTAACAGAGTATGCGCATGCTCATGATCGCCTGGCGCAAGCCAACCACCTGCTTGAGCTTGCGGGCCAAGAGCTCCAAGCCCAGATCGAAGAAGTCAAAAAAGTTGCTGACAATGCGGCCTATCTGCGTATGCGCGCTCGCGTGCACGACGTGATCGGGCAGCGCCTGTCCATCCTTCATCGTTATCTGGAGGAGGGGCGCCTGGATGACGAGTCACTCGAGCAGATCGACCCGCTGCTGCGCTCAATCGCTGCCGATCTGCGCAGCGGGGGCGACACCGAACCGGCAGAGCAACTGGGAGATATCGTCCATGCCTTTGGCCTGGTGAGTGTGCAGATCGATGTTGAGGGTGCGCTGCCTGAGGACGCGCGTGTCGCCGCCGCATTTTTGCAGATTATCCGCGAGGCCTCGACCAATGCCACCAAGCATGCACAGGCGCATCGGGTCCACGTGCGTCTGTGGCAGGAGACGTCGGAAGACGGTGCTGTTGCGCGGATGACCGTTTCTAACGACGGCGCGCCTGCACCCGTATCGTATCGCGAGGGAACGGGTATCCCAGGTATGAGGCATGTCGCACAGAATCTGGGCGGCAGCCTGGAAGTCCACACCGCCCCGCCCTTCACGCTTACGGTGTCCATCCCGCTCGCCTCCAACGCCACGGTCCAAAGGAGAAGTTCATGATCCGCGTCCTTATAGTCGAAGACCAGGCCATCCTGCGCGAGAGCCTGGCGCGCTCCGTTGGCGACCAGCCCGATATGACCGTTGTTTCCGCCATTGCTGATGCTTCCGAGGCCTTGGGTGTCGCGCTCAAGGAGCGCCCGGACATGATACTGATGGACGTATGTACCGAGCATGATTCCAACGGCATCGTGGCGGCGGCGCGCATCAAAGAACAACTGCCCGAGTGCCGCGTCATCATCATGACGGGTATGCCCGAAATCACCTTTGTGGACCAGGCGCGCGAGGCGGGCGTCGACAGCTTTGTGTACAAGAACGTCGGTATCGACGAGCTATTCGCCGTGATGCGCTCCACGCTGGCGGGTTACTGCACGTTTCCCAAGCCGCCCGAGAGCATCTTCTCGGGCACGGCGGCCCTCGACGATGTCGAGCTGTCGATCTTGCGCCTTGCCTGCGAGGGTAAAAGCCGCCGCGAGATCGCGGCCGAGCTGTTTATGAGCGAGGGCACCATCAAACGCCGCATCTCGGAGATTCTCAATAAGACCGGCTACGACAACATCATGCGCTTGGCCGTGCGCGCAGTAACGGAGGGCAGCATCGTTCCCAACATGGAGCGCTAGCGCTCGTTACGCATCGGCATAAAGCGGCGGGGGCGGCCGGGGGAAACCCCCCGGCCCCCCCCGCCGTTG
>CABTZA010000259.1 GCA_902489225.1 uncultured Collinsella sp. | reverse complement strand
GGGGACGGAGGAAAGCGGATCATTTTCGGTGCGCCGCAGGTGATGCGAATCCTGCGGCGCGCTGTTTTTTGCGCGAGGGCTTTCAGCTGTGTCCGCATGACATGTGACACTTACTCTGCCGCTCTGCTCTGCCGCGGCGGCGCGAATTCAAGCAACGACCCTCTAAGGAGTTCGATATCGATGAGTGACAACACCAAGCACCTTGCAAAGAAGTGCGTCAAGGACGCGGGGCCGTGCCTCGCGCTGTGCGTAGCCGGCGCAGCGGTCGCGCTGCTGGCTGTTCTGGGGCCATTCGACGTGCTCCGAAGTGCCAGTTCTCTGCACGTTTGCATGGCCCTTGCCGGCGCCATGATGACCGGCGGCGTGCTCGATCTGATCTTTTGGGTGTTTGACCCGTTTGGATGGAAGAGCGAGGGTAGGTCCCAAAGGATGGAAGGGCTGGAACGGTTGACTTAGTGATCGTGCAGAATGTGGGCTAGCGACTTACAGGGAAGTGGTGATCCGATGACGGTCTATGTGACGGGCGATATTCACGGCGGCGTCGACATGCAAAAGCTTCGCGACTGGGATCTTGGGGATGGTCTGGCAAGTGACGACTATCTCATCATTGCGGGCGACTTTGGCTTTCCGTGGGATTTCTCTGCCGAGGAATGTGCCGACATCGCCTGGCTGGAGTCGCGCCCCTATACCGTGCTGTTTGTCGACGGCAACCACGAGCGTTTCGATCACTGGTCGGAGCGCCCCATGGAGCTGTGGCACGGCGGCCTGACGCAGCGTCTGTCGGACACCTCGCCCATCCGACGCCTGACGCGCGGTGAGGTTTTTGAGCTTGACGGCTCAACGATCTTTACCATGGGCGGCGCCACGAGCGTGGATAAGGAATACCGCATTCCGTATTCCAGCTGGTGGCCGCAGGAGCTGCCGGACGAGCGCAACTTTGAGGAGGCGCGGGCAAAGCTCGACAACGTGGGTTGGAAGGTCGACTATGCGATCACCCATACCTGCTCCACACGCATGCTTTCGCCCACGCTTTACCCGGCACCTGGCTGGAATTATCCCGATGTCGATCGACTCACCACGTTTTTCGACGAGCTGGAGGACCACCTGGACTACAAGCGCTGGTACTACGGGCATTTTCATCGCGACGCCAACCCTGCCGAGCGCCATACCGTGCTCTACGACTGCATCGTTCGCCTGGGCGACGAACTCCAGCCCTGGGATGTCGCGTAGGGGCGGGGTGGCTGGCTACTCGACCGTTACAGTGATGTTTTCCCGATGCGTACGGATAACATCCCAGCTAAAGTGCTCGACCAGCTGCTCGGCAGAGCGCGGTGTGGCGTCCGGCGCGATGCCTGTTTGCCCGGCGAGCCAGCCCAGCAGTGCCTCGGGCGTGCCAAAGCGGGTGCGGAGCTCGCCCAGGTCCAGATCGCGATCGCGCTTGGAAAGGCGGCGCCCGTCCGGCGACATGAGCAGTGGAATGTGCGCGTAGCGTGGCGTGGGAAGTCCCAGCAGATGCTGCAGGTAGATTTGGCGGGGCGTGGAGCCCAGCAGATCGCATCCGCGCACGACCTCGGTGACGCCCATGGCGGCGTCGTCGACCACCACGGCTAGCTGGTAGGCAAATACGCCGTCGCTGCGGCGCACCAAAAAGTCACCGCATTCGGTGGCGAGTGCTTCGCATTGGGCTCCGTACGTGCGGTCCACGAATTCGATCACGTCGCTGGCGAGGTCGTCGACGGTGGGCACGCGCAGGCGCGTGGCCGGAGCACGCAGGGCACTGCGGCGGGCGACCTCTTCGGCCGAAAGGCCTCGGCAGGCGCCGCGGTAGATGGGCGTGCCGTCGCTGGCGTGCGGCGCGCTCGCGGCGTGGAG
>CABTZA010000258.1 GCA_902489225.1 uncultured Collinsella sp. | reverse complement strand
ATCGAGCGCCACAACGACCTGATAGAGTAGACGTAAGTATTCGACGTGCAGCCACAATCGGGGGCAATTCGACCTGAGCGCGACCGCACCGTCACGTCATACGCCGGGAGTCGCCCCATGCACGCAACTGATTTTGGCCGCACGCTCATCATCGCCAACCCAGCCGCCCAGTCGGGTGCGGCGCACGAAGTTACCGAGCGCCTGCAACGCTTTTTGGACATGACTGCACGCGCATCCCAGTTTGACTTGGTGCTAACCGAGCGCATGGGACACGCCAAGGAGCTGGCCGCACAGGCCCAGGGCTATCGCACCGTTATCGCCCTTGGCGGCGACGACGTGATTCACGAGGTCGTCAACGGGCTTATGACGCAAGAGGAGGACACCCGCCCCGCTCTTGCCATCCTACCCGTGGGCTCTGGCAACGATTTTGCCCAAACGCTCGGCATCGACGATTTCTCCGGTAAGGATTTTGGCGCGCTGCTCACCTGCGAGCTGCAGCGTCAGGACATCGGGCGCATTCGCTCGTGGAGCCCTGCGAGCGGCAGCGGCGAGGCTACCGTTGAGTACTACGACCAGACGCTCTCGGTCGGCATCGATGCCGCCATCGGCCTGGGCACCACCGAGCTGCGCAAAAAGACGGGCCTCGCCGGCGCTCCGCTCTACACCCTATCGGGACTTGAGCAGTTTGGCCTGCGCTATCGCAACTACCCCATGACCATCAGCTTTGATGGCGCGCCCGCCGAGCGCGTGCGGGCGATCATCATGGCAATTCAGCTGGGTCCTACCTATGGCTCGGGCTATCGCATCTGCCCCGATGCCGACCCCTGCGACGGCGTACTCGACGTCTGCTACGCCTGCGGCCCCGTTCCGCGTGCGGTTGCCCTGCCTATGTTTCTTTCGGCCAAGGACGGCCACCATACCAAGTTGCCGCCGGTTCGCATGCGCCGCTGCCGCCATGTCGAGCTCACCTTTGAGGAGCCCGACTACCCCATCCAGGCCGACGGCGAGCCCGTTGTCGCCTCGCGCATCGAGGTCGACATCCTTGCCGGCGTCCTCCACGTCTGGCATCCCACCCGCTAACCCCACCTAAGTTGCGGTGAAATAGGGACTGTTTATGTAGCTAAAGCCGCAAAACAGTCCCTATTTCACCGCAACTTATTGATAAGATCATTCCTCCCCGCCCAGCTTGCGACGGTTGGCCTTTTTAATCGCATTGAAGTGTTTGTCGTTGAGCCTGCGCTGGCGCGATCGCTGTGGCACTTTGGTCTTGACGCGGCGGCGCGGCGGACGCCCGCGACGCTCAAGCTCAGCGCGCAGTTTACGTAGGCAGCTGCTACGGTTTAGGAACTGGCTGCGGCTCTCGCGCGCCGTCACGGTAATTCCCGAAGGGATATGTTTCATGCGCACCGCCGAGTCCGTCGTGTTGACGCCTTGTCCGCCCGGACCAGTCGCGCGAAACACCTGCACCTCGCAATCGCGCGCCAACTCCTCGGCCGACATCTCGGCATAGCGCGCATACTCGCGCCATCCCATCTTGTTCTCGTCCATATCAACACCTCCCCTCATACAAAAAATGTGACAAAGGGACAGTCCCTTTGTCACATCGCATACCAATCGCTTGTGTTGCGCGCTTAGGCGAAGGTGATCTCGCCGGTCTCGCAGTCCATATCGGCGATACGGGCCAGGCTCTCAACACGGAAGCCGCGCTCGCGGAGCTTATCGCCGCCGCCCTGGAAGCCCTTCTCCACTGCAATGCCAATACCGGACACCTCGGCACCCGCAGCCTCGCAGATCTTGATAAGACCCTCGAGCGCGCAGCCGTTGGCCAGGAAGTCGTCGATAATCAGGACCTTGTCGCCCTCGGACAGGAAGCGCTT
>CABTZA010000257.1 GCA_902489225.1 uncultured Collinsella sp. | reverse complement strand
TCGTCTGGCCCTCGCGAACGGCATCCGCGCCAATCGTGCTCGCGCGTCCAACGGCCGCAACAACGATATCGGCAGAACGGCACTCGGCAGCAAGATCGCGTGTATGCGTATGGCACGTCGTCACCGTGGCATTGCGAGCCGTAAGTGCGGCGGCAACGGGACGCCCGATCACCAGCGAGCGCCCGACCACAGCAACCTTAGCTCCATCCAGCTCAACGCCGTAATGATCCAGCAAAGCCAGCACGGCTTCGGCTGTGCAGGGGGCAAAACCCTCGCCGCGCCCCGAAAGCGTGGTGAGCAGCGAAGCCGGCGTCATGGAGTCAACGTCCTTGGCGGGATCGAGCGCTGCGGCGACGGCGTTCTCGTCAAGGCCGGCGGGCAGCGGGCGGAACATCAAACAGCCATGAACAGCCGAATCGGTATTGATGTCCTCGATGGCCGTCAACAGCTCGTCCTGCGAAACATCGGCAGAAAGCAAAACGCGACGAGCCTCAATCCCCACTTTTTCGCAGCGCTTGAGCGCACCGCGCTCGTAGGATAGGTCGTCCTCGCGTTCACCTACACGCACGATAGCCAACGTCGGAACAACGCCCCGCTCGCGCAGGGCTGCGCAGCGAGCAGCAAGTTCCTCAGTCAAAGCGCGAGCAACGGGAGCACCCTTCAGCAGTTCAGCCATGGCTATCCTCTCTTCCTTGCAGCGTCGGAGGCGCGGCGCGCCAGCGCATCGGCGCGCGGCAACCATGTGTCGAGCAACTCATCACACGCCGTCTCGAGCTCCTTAGCACGAGCGCGATCCTTCATAGACGTGGTGTTCGCAAAGAGCGTCAAGCTCGCGCCCTGCATAGCGGCACGGCAGAACACGGCGCCGCACGCCACATCGGACAGCAGTTGACGCGAACCCTTGTCGGCCATGTCCTCGAGCAGCGCCAGCGCACGCCCGCAGGCATCCATAATGCGATACGGCGGCAGAGCGGCCACATGCAGCGCATCCTGAATCGCGGTCGCTCGAGTCGGATCGTCACGCGGAATACCGTACGCCGCGGACACCTGGCCGTACGCACGAACGTCCTCGGCGACCAGACCCACAAGTTCCTGCGCCAACTCATCCGCCTGGGCAAACGCGCGCGTCAGATCGTCTGCGCGATCGGCAAGCGCAGGGTTTGTCGCCCCATAGCGAGCAACCATCCCGCAAAGCGAGGCGCCCAGTGCACCTACAAAGGCGCTCGCGCTACCGCCGCCGGGAACCGGCTCGCGTGCGGCAAGCGCCTCGGCAAACTCTCGACATGTTTTATCCATCATCTCTTGGCTCATACGCACGCACCTTCAAGTCATATACATCGGTCGGGTGGCAACCGCCGACCGACCGCATCAATCACATAATGGTGCTAAGTCTAGCCCATAAGTACATGAGCGTCAGCGCACCTGGCCATCGCGGATTTCTATGACGAACGATAGGCCTCGGCACCGCAAACATGGGACACATGGCCCACCTTTCGAGACTTCCGGACGTCAAAAACTGAGGCATATCTATAAACAAGGAACCTGTTGGGGCAACGCCCACGCACGCGCGCCCCATTAAATCAACGGGCACCTCACCCCGGGGAGGGCCGACAGCATCGGCCCTCCCCTCTTTTGCGACCGCACATATTGCCACTTGTCGGCGCAATTCCAGCCCCCAGAATGGGACACATGGCCCACCCTAGCGAGCCGTCCGCGCGTACAGTAAAGGCAGGTAATCCATGGGCGGTTACAGATCGAGGAGGACACGACCATGAAAAAGAAGGCCTTTGCGATTCTCACCCTCTGCATCAGTCTCTTTGCCGCGGTTGCCCTGGTGGGTTGTGGCGGAAACGGCGACGCTACCGGCAGTGGCGGTGACGGCGGCGCGGAAAAGCCAGCCGTGGATATGAGGACCGACTTCATTTGGTTTAAGGTCGA
>CABTZA010000256.1 GCA_902489225.1 uncultured Collinsella sp. | reverse complement strand
TGAGCACGGCTGGCGGATCGTTCACTTCTATTGCGGCCAACGGCCGTGAGTACCTGTGGCAGGGTGATCCGGCGGTCTGGTCGGGCCAGGCACCCATTTGTTTCCCGATCTGCGGCGGCCTTCGCGACGGCCGCGCAATGACCATGGGCGGCCGCGAGATTAAGCTCGCCCGCCACGGCTTTGCGCGCAAACAGGAGTGGAAGCTCGAGGAGCAGAGCGACAACATGGTTGCGCTGAGTCTAAGCTCTGCCGACCATGCCGAGTTGCTCGAGCAGTACCCGTATCCGTTTAAGATCGTTGCTCGTTACACGATCGATGCGGAGAAGGTGGCCGTGTCGTACGAGGTGACCAATGAGGGCACCGAGGACATGCCGTTCTTTGTGGGCGGTCACCCTGGCTTTAAGTGCCCGCTTGACGAGGGCGAGTCCTATGACGACTACGAGCTCCGTTTTGAGCAGCGCGAGGCCGCCGAGCTCTGTACTGCCGTTCCCTCGACGGGCCTGATTGATGTTGAGCATCGCAGCAAGAACCCGATGGTTGGCCATGACCTGCCGCTGACCCACGAACTCTTTGACTTCGCGGAGACCATCTTTGACGTGCTCGAGAGCCGCGTGGTTACGCTGACCAAGAAGACCGAGGACAAGGGCGTGCGACTGACGTTCCCCGATATGCCGTACCTGATTGTGTGGAGCAAGCCCGAGGGTGACTTTGTGGCCGTGGAACCGTGGGGCGGCCTGTCCACCTGCTCCGACGAGGACGATATCCTGGAGCACAAGCGCGGCTGCCTGGTGGCCAAGCCGGGGGAGACCGTTACCCGCGGCTTTGAGATCGAGATCCTTTAACGAGCTATCGTATGTTTGGGGCCGCGCGTGTCGTGCCCCGGAAACAGGAGTTCAATATGATTCTGACCGTTACCATGAACCCGTCGATTGATACGCGCTATCAGCTCGACAAGCTGATCATCGACGATGTAAACCGCGTGACGCCCGAAAAGACCGCTGGCGGCAAGGGCCTTAACGTGAGCCGTGTGCTGCTGCAGTTGGGCGACGATGTGCTCGCGACCGGTCTGCTCGGCGGCCACATGGGTGCCTATATGGCCGAGCTTATGGATGCCGACGGCGTCAAGAACGACTTTGTGCCCATCGCCGGTGAGACGCGCATTTGCCTGAATATTCTGCACGAGGGTAATCAGACCGAGCTTTTGGAGAGCGGCCCGCAGATCGCCCCGGCCGAGCTCGAGGCCTTTACGGCAAAATTCGCCGAGCTTGCAGCAAAGGCGGACGTTGTGACGCTTTCGGGCTCGCTGCCGCGTGGTGTCGATGCCGGCTACTATGCCGAGCTCGTCAAGATTGCCGAGGAGGCGGGCGCCAAGGTGCTGCTCGACACCTCGGGTGCATCGCTGGAGGCCGCGCTGGAGTCCGACGCTAAGCCTGAGCTCGTAAAGCCCAACCTGACCGAGATTAACGGCCTGCTGGGTACGTCCTTTACGACCGATGATGTCGATGCCCTGCGCGAGGCGCTTGCCGCCGATGACCGTTTTGCCGGTATCCCCTGGGTTGTCGTTTCGATGGGCGCTGCCGGTTCGGTGGGCTTCCATGAGGGCCGCGCGTTCCGCGCCAAGACGCCCGCGATTGCGGCTGTGAACGCGACGGGTTCCGGTGACTCGACCATTGCCGGTTTTGCGCATGCCATTGCTGCTGGTGCCGACGACGTCACGGTGCTCAAGACCGCCAATACCTGCGGCAAGCTCAACGCCATGGATCCCAAGACCGGCCACCTGGTCATGGACCGCTGGGACGAGGTCTACAACAGCGTTGTCGTGACTGAACTGTAGGGTTACGCGGTTTTACCAAACCGCGTAACGGCGCGACGCTGCAAACGCCCCTAAGCGGCAATCTGACGTTCAATCGTCGGGCATGACCAAAAGGTCAATGCCCTCCTCTTTCACGTCACCTT
>CABTZA010000255.1 GCA_902489225.1 uncultured Collinsella sp. | reverse complement strand
GGGGACAGGCACCTTTGTGGTGGTTTTTATGTTGATGGGTTAACAAATGGGATATCTGGGTATGGAGGACTACTCGGTACGGCTAAGATGTTTACCCGTTAGCATCATGCAAGCGAAAGGCGGTCGTCTCACATGCAGCAGAACGACGAGACACGTTTTGAGGACTTTGTCGGACTGATTAGCGGCCTCTACAAGGAGATCCAGCGCATCAAGACGTCCGAGGGCGCAAGGCTGGGCCTCAAGGGCTCCGACGTCATGTGCCTGTACTATCTGGAGCGCAGCAAGGACGGCCTGACCGGTGCCGACCTCGCCCGCATGGCCGGCGTGACCCGCGCTGCCGTTTCGCGTACGCTGGCTCACCTGGAGGAGGGCGGCTACGTCGAGGTCGACGACTCGGGCGATGCTGCCGTCAAGTACCGTGCCCCGGTTCGCCTGACCACGCTGGGCGGCGAGAGCATGAATGAAGCCGATCGCATCATTCGCGAAGTGCTCGATACCACCGGAAAGACCATGGGCGTGGAGCAGCGCGAGCAGATGTACGCATCGCTGCGCACGATTCTCAACACCCTGCGCGAGCTGTAGAGCTGCGCTGGCGCTAGCTTTCAACCAACAACTGCATCGTCCCGTTTGAGCGCGCATGCCGTGCCGGGACATTGTTGTCAAAATTCCCTGCGCGGGGTCCGCGCAAGAAAGGATTCGCTATGTCTATCCGTATTATTACCGATTCCGCGAGCGATATGTCGCCGGCGGAGCACCCGGCTCTGCATGTTCTGCCGCTGTCCGTCAGCTTTGGCACTGACGTGTATATGGATGGCGTCGACATTGACCACAAACGTTTTTACGAGATGCTCGTGGAACGCGATGAACTTCCCAAGACCGGTCAGGTCAACCCGTATGCCTTTTCGCAGGCGATCGCCGAGGCGCGTGAGGCCGGCGATGAGGCTGTGATTATTACTGTGGGCGCCAAGCTTTCGGGCACCAATCAGAGTGCTCGTACGGCTCTTGCCGAGATGCCGGGAGGCGACGTGTTCGTCGTGGACAGTAACAACGTGACGCTGGGCGAGCGCGTGCTGGTCGAGTATGCGCTGCACCTGGTGGACGAGGGCTGCAGCGCCGCGCAGATTGCGGCAGCTGTCGAGGCCGTCCGTGACCGTGTCGTGGTTATTGGTCTGGTAGAGACGCTGGAGTACTTAGTGCGCGGCGGCCGCCTGTCTGCTGCGGCGGGCGCTGTGGGTACGCTGCTCAATGTGAAGCCGGTTGTGGCTGCCGAGGATGGTCTCATCGTACAGCTGGGTAAGGCGCGCGGCTCCAAGAACGGCCGTAACCTGCTCAACCAGAAGGTCGAGAAGGCGGGCGGCGTCGACTTTTCCATGCCGCTGGCACTTGGCTACACGGGTCTTTCGGACGCCGTGCTCAAGAAATACATCGAGGACAGTTCGGCTCTGTGGGCAGGTCACGTGGAGGGCGAGCTGCCCGTCCATGTCATCGGCGCCACCATCGGCACCCATGTGGGTCCCGGCGCCGTAGCAGTAGCCTTCTTCCGCCCCGCCAACTAGTCGCCTGCTAAAACCACCACAAAGGGGACAGACACCTTTGTGGTGGTTTATGCTTTTCCGCGAGGAAAGGAGCGCACGATGGCATCCGAAGGCTTTTTTGAGCAGGTGTACGAGGTAGTCGAGCAGATCCCTGAGGGGATGGTCGCCACGTACGGCCAGGTGGCGCTGCTCGCCGGCCGTCCGCGCAGTGCGCGCTACGTGGGCTATGCGCTGCACAGCAATCCACGCCCCGGACAGATTCCCTGCCATCGCGTGGTATTTGCCGATGGCCGCATTTGCGAGGGCTTTGCGTTTGGCGGCCCCGATGCTCAACGTGAGCTTCTGCTGGGGGAGGGCGTGACGTTTGCCGATCCCATGCACGTCGACCTTGCTTCTTGCCGCTGGCCGGCGGGGCTTTAGCGGCCGGATCGCCAAAACCACCACAAAGGTGCCTG
>CABTZA010000254.1 GCA_902489225.1 uncultured Collinsella sp. | reverse complement strand
CCGCCGACGGCGGCGGAGCTTTCGAGGATTGCCTGGCGGATCTCGCCGCAGAGCAGCGGAAGCTCGGCGCGGTCGAGAGCCTTGACGTCCTCGGGCGTTGTCGTTTGCGTAAGCAGCATCGTTGTGGGTTACTCCATGCGAATCGAGCGTCGGCGCTCCCTCGGCCGACACAATTGCACAAGACAGTCTCGCACATTTTGGCGTTTGATATGTGACGGCGGCGCGGTAATTCGCCAACTGGTGGGGCAAAACGTTTTGTCCGATGCCATACTGATGTGTTCCATGATGTTTTTATCGATTGTGCACAGGCCGTGGCTTGCCGCCGTGAGCCGCTGGAAGGAGGCAGCATGTCCGATGCCGTTCGTGCCGAGAAAATCGCGTGCGAAGTAGACCATGCTGCCCGTCAACTGGCGCAGGCGGGCCGTCTGGACCTGACGCGCGAGTTTATCCAGCATGGCGATGTGACGGTGTATGCACATGTGACTTCGGTAGCGCGCGCGAGTCTGTCCTTTGCCGAGCACTTGGGCCGTGCTGGCATTTCGGTCGACCGTGCCTCGCTGCTGCGCGGGGCCCTGTTGCACGATTACTTTCTCTACGATTGGCACGATTCCGACCCAAGCCATCGGCTGCATGGCTTTCGCCACCCGTTTTTTGCCCTGGCGCGTGCGGAAGAAGATTTTGAGCTGACGCCGCGCGAGCGGAATATTATCGTGCGGCATATGTTTCCGCTGGTGCTGGTGCCGCCGACGTGTCGTGAGGCATGGATTGTGTGCCTAGCGGATAAATGGTGTGCTCTGCGTGAGACGGTCGCCGGCCGCCTGCCGCGCAAGGACGAGACGGACGATAGCGCGAGTAAAGCATCGAGCGAAAAGAGGAGAGGGTAGACGGTGGGGACCGCGATTGATACTGCGTTTTGCGGCGCGACGCTTGCCGCCTGCCCACTCTCGGCACTGGTGCTCTCGTTTGCCTTTTACGGGTTTTGCGGTTGGGCATGGGAGTCGACAGTATGCGCCATGCTCAATCACGGACGATTTGCCAACAGTGGCTTTTTGCTGGGGCCGTGTTGTCCTATCTATGGTGTGGGCGGCATTGCCTGCTGGCTGCTGTTGCGCGGGATTCCGGATGCCTCGAGCCAGTTTGTCGCTGCAGCGCTCGTATGCAGCGTGATTGAGTACAGCGTAGGCGTGCTGTTGGAAAAAACAACGGGCGCTCGCTTTTGGGATTACTCGCACCTGCCGTTTAACTTGCACGGACGCATCTGTCTGTACTGGGCCTGCGCGTTTGGCTTGGGTGCGTTGTGTATTTGCCGTTTAGTGGAGCCGGCATTGCTGGGGCTGCTTGGCCGTCTGCCGGTGCTGATTGTGCGGTTGTCCGCCTTTATCGTCGCGGTCGCGATGATGGTCGACGCGTTGTGCTCGCTGGCGAGCTGGCGGCGTCTGTCCGATCAGCTGGAGCGCGTGCGCGCCGATCTTGCCGACCGCATCAACGAGTCGCTTGCCGATGCCTCGGACTCAATGCTCGAGCGCATTCCCGAATCGACGATTGACTCGGTGGCACAAACGCACATCCGTAGCCGTGCCGTTAACGCGTGGCTGGCCGAGCTGGGTGACGCCGCGCTCGATGCCCTGCGCGAGAAGGCTTCAATGCCGACGTTTATCGCGGATGGTGCTCGCGGCCTGGCACTTGCTGCCCGCCGTGTGGCCGATGCCGCGCCGAGCATGCCGCGTCCGTCGCTCAGTCGTCGCCTTGCCGGCAAGCGCATGAGCCGTCCGGTGCCAAGCGTGTCGCTCAGCCGCCGCGACCTACGCTTCTTTAACGCCTTCCCGCGTCTGCGCATCAATCGCTACGAAGGCGTCATTCGAGCAACTAATCTCCGCGACCGAGCCCGCGAGCTGTTCCGCCACTAGCCGAGACGGGCGCGCTCACGGCTTCCTTGCTCGCGGATTTCCCGTTCGTTTTGCGTCCGTTGCCGCGCCGTTTCCCAGATTGCGGCGCCGCTTCCATTCGACAACGCCGCGTTTAACAAAGCTCT
>CABTZA010000253.1 GCA_902489225.1 uncultured Collinsella sp. | reverse complement strand
GTACTGGCGCGTGATGGCGTTGGGAATCTTATACAGATTCACGAGCTCGTCGATGAGCACCAACATGCCCTTGTAGCCACTGCAAACCAAAAAACGCGCGATGAGTTTGACGTAGTCGTACCAGTCATCGTCGCTGATGATGGTTGAGGACCCCAGTTCGGCGCGAGCCTCGCTCTTGGTACGGTATTCGCCGCGGATCCATTTGGTCACGCGGCTCATGGCTTCTTCGTCGCCCTCGGATACGGCCGTGCGATAGCGGCGGAGCATGCGGGTGAAGTCGAAGCCGTGGACCATTTCCTCGAGCGGGGCCAGTTGGGCATTGACGACCGACTCGTCGACGTCGGCGCACGAGGCGACCCAGCGATCAAGAATAAGGTTGAGCGCACCGCCCTCGGGGCGCGTCTTGGTCGATATATTGCGTATGAGCTCGCGGTAGGTGGCAAGGCCCTGCCCCTGCCCGCCCTGCAGACGGCGCTCGGGGGATAAGTCTGCATCGGCGACGACGAATCCCTCGCCCATGGCATGCGTTCGGATGGTTTGGAGCAAAAAGCTCTTGCCGGCGCCGTAGCGACCGACCAGGAAGCGGAAGCTCGCCCCACCGTCGGCGATGAGACTCAGATCGGTGAGCAGGGCGCGGATCTCGACCTCGCGCCCTACGGTAATGTAGGGAAGGCCGATGCGCGGGACCACGCCGCCCTTGAGCGAGTTGAGAATGACGGCAGCGACGCGCTTGGGCACGCGGGGTGCTGCGGATGCGGTATCACTCATGGTCTAGGTATCCTCTCACGTCTGCTTCGTAGTCCTCAATAATCTGCGGCCCTGCCGCGCTAAATTCAATTACGGTGTCGCCCACCAGGTCAAAGAGCGCCTCGTTGATGCTGTCGACAAGCATGTCCTCGCTCTTGCCCGAGTGCGCCACTGCCGATGTCGCTTGCGCTGCGTTTTGCTCGAGCAGTGCACGCAGATACGCGGTTGCGGCAGGCGCGAGTTTGTTCGCGGCTTCGGCGGGCGCGGGCGTTACGGGCGCGGGTACAGACACGAGGAGCGGTGCCACGACGCCAAACTCTTCGGTGGAGACAGTCGGCTCGTCGGGTTCGTCTTGCTGTATGGTCATCTTGCCAGGTTCGGCAGTCATGCCGGGCGCAGACTCGGTGTTCGGTTGCTCGATAAGCGTCGCCTCGGCTTCCACAGGCGCGCTGTCCTCGCGCTCCTCATCGATCAAAAGCGCCTCACGCGTTTGTGCGGCGGCGCTCCGAATGTGTCCCAGCTGACTCAAATCGATATCGATCTTGACGGGCTGGTGCGCGGCATCCCACGAAAGCCATGCCACGATCTCGTCATCGATGATCTTGGTCAGATATTTGGGGACCTTCTCCTCCTTTAGGGGGTGGGCGGGGTCCAGCGCCAGGCGTAGGCGTTGGTCGCAGGCGCGCATCATTTCGCCGAGTTTGCTGCTCTTTTGCCTGCTGCCGTGGATACGCATGCATTCCCAAAAGCCGTTTTGGCAACGGTAGATATGGATAGGATCCAGGCGGTATTCGCAGTCCTCGTGGCGCTCGGGCGCAAAGAATACGGCCGAGGCAAACATGGTGTAGGGCATGGCCGTCTCCTCCCCAAACAAGCTCGCCACGATGCCGGTCTTTCGGTGCGTGTCATAGTAGCGCGCCATACGGACATACACGGTGCATGCCACGTGGCGCAGATCGCGGTGGTGGCTGCGGTCGAGCCGCGAGTTACTTAGGTTGTACGTGGAGAGGGCGTTGATGGCGGTCATGAGTCGCTCCTCGCGCACCTCATCGGGCGGAAGGGGGAGCGTGGGCTCGGAGGTTTTGCGACGCTTGGGGGTCTGGCCGGACGGTGCCGGTGCTGGTGCAAGGTCTCGTGCCGCGCGCCGCAGCTCGATAAGGGCGTTGTCGAACATGACGGTTTTAGAATCACGAAGCAGCTTGGGGTCGAGCCCGTGGAACACGGCGTAGTCCTGCAACCACACGCGTGCAAACCGGTCGATGCCGGGCTCAAAGGCGCGGTAGGCATCCCAAAAGGCCTTGATCTTGTTAAAACCATCGAGCGGAT
>CABTZA010000252.1 GCA_902489225.1 uncultured Collinsella sp. | reverse complement strand
TGGGCCGCGTGCTGTCGTTTCCGACCATTTCGAGCATGGATACCGAGGCAGTGGACTGGCAGCCGTTCGACGACCTGCGCGCCTATATGCAGCAGGCCTGGCCGCACGTATTTACAGCGGGTAAGGTCGAGCTCATCGATCATTCGTTGCTGGTGACGCTTTCCGGCTCCGCCCCCGCACTCAAGCCCGTTGTGCTCATGGGTCACATGGACGTGGTCCCCGTGGTGCCGGGTACCGAGGACGACTGGACGTACGCCCCCTTTAGCGGGCATGTAGACGACACCTACATTTGGGGTCGCGGCGCTATCGATATGAAAGACCAGGTCGCAGGCATTCTCGAGGCGGTTGAGTATGCGCTGGCACACGGTTGGCAGCACGAGCGCACGCTGCTCCTGGCCTTTGGCCAGGACGAGGAGACTACGCAGTACGGCGCAGGCGCCATCGGCCGCGCGCTCGAGGAACGCGGCATTGAACTTGAATACCTGATCGACGAGGGTGACTACCGTATTGTTTCGGCTGCCGAGTACGGCGCAGGCGAGGGCTGGCTCATGCACGCCGACCTGGCTGAGAAAGGCTACGCCGATATCGTGCTCAAGACAAAGAGCGCGGGTGGACATTCCTCCAACCCCTACGGCGGCACGTCGCTCGAGGTGCTCAGCCGTGCCATCACCGCAATCTGCGATATCGAGTGGCCGACGCGCGTGACCGACTTGTTTGCCGCCCAACTCGTCGAGCTGGGGCTCTACACGGCCGATGAAATTGACGCCAACGGGGGTGCCATTGTCCGCGATTGCCTCGCCAGCAAAAAGCTCTATCCGCTGGTGACGACCACCTGCGCGCCCACGCAGATCGAGGGTGGCAGCACCGGCGCCAACGTAATGCCGCAGGATATGTGGGCCAATATCAACTTCCGCATGCTCGAAGGCACGAGCGTGGCCGACGTTGTGGCGCGCTGCCGTGAGGCGGTTGCCGGGGCGGACCTTGCCGGTCGTGTCGAAGTGGAGCTGGGTCCCGGCAGCTCCGAACCCTCGCCGTCCCCGCGCATCGGTGGTCCCGGTCTCGAGGCGGTTCGCTCCATCGCCGCCCGCTATTTCCGTGATCCAAAGGGGACGGAGGAAAACGGATCATTCGAGCTAGTGGCAATTGTGCCCTCGACCGTGATCGGTGCGACCGACGCTGCCAACTACCAGCACATTTGCCCCGAGTGCATTCGCTTCTCGGCCTTTGTGGTTGATGACGACGAGTGCGATCGCGGCGTTCACGGTACCAACGAGCGCATCACCCGCCGCGCCTATCTCCAGGGCATCCGCTTCCTCATCGCTCTACTCCAAACGCTCTAGCCAAAAAGCAAGTCCTTGGTGCAATGGGGTCAGGTTTGTTTGCACCAATCATTCCGTGCGGGTTATATGCAGGTTTGCCCGCGCACGCTATCATGTATGGGTTAGACCACAACTATGTACCCCATACGCGAAGGGATGCGCATGTATCTGAAGATCGACATGTTCTAGCTGGGCTTACCCCCGCAGTGGCGCCGCGCGCCCCATCAACTCTGCCGATTTTCACCTTCACGCATATAAAGGAGTCCCGCCATGCGCGACAAGCTCGAAAAGATCATCAAGGCCTATGAGGAGCTCGAGAAGAAGCTCTCCGACCCGGCCGTCGCCTCCGATATCAAGGAGTTCACGCGTCTCAACAAGGAGTACGCACACCAGTCCGACCTCATCGCCGCCTCGCGCGAGTACATCGGCGCACTCGATGACATCGAGGCCGCCAAGGAAATGCTCCACGATACCACCGATGCCGATGAGAAGGAGATGCTCCAGATGGACATCTCCGAAAACGAGGCAAAGCTCCCCCAGCTCGAGGAAGACATCAAGTACATGCTCATCCCGAGCGACCCCAACGACGACAAGAATACCATCGTCGAGATCCGCTCCGCTGCCGGTGGCGACGAGGCGGCCATCTTTGCCGGCGATCTGTACAAGATGTACCAGCGCTTTTGCGAGTCGCGCGGCTGGAAGACTACCGTGCTCGATTCCAGCCCCAGCGAGGCCGGTGGCTTTAAGTCCATCGAG
>CABTZA010000251.1 GCA_902489225.1 uncultured Collinsella sp. | reverse complement strand
TACAGCTCGGCATAGGGCGTAAAGATGGTACGGTAGCCCGCCTCCCACGCGCGCAGGCAAAAGTCTGCGTCGTTAAAGCCGACGGCGAATTCCTCGTTGTAGCCCCCGACCTGCTCAAATACGTCACGTCGCACCATCTGGCAGGCGCCCGTTACGGCGCTAAAGTTGCCCGGACGCACAGCACGGGCAAGATAGCCCTCGCGCTTTGCCGAGAAGTCTTGGTTGGCATGGGCAAGTGCGCCGCGCACACCGACCAAAATGCCAGCGTGCTGCACCAGGTGGTCGGCAAAATAGAGCTTGGCACCCACCACGCCCGCATCGGGACGTTGCAGACAACCCATCATCTCTTCGATAAAGTCGGGGCTAATGACCTCGGTATCGTTGTTGAGCAGCAGCAGGTAGTCGCCCTTGGCGTGCTCCACACCAAAATTGATGATCTGAGAGTAATTAAACTCGCCCGGCCAGTACACAACGCGCGCGATGCCCTTGCCTTCTGATGCTGAAGCCACGCGTTCCGGCAGGGTTTCGTAATACGCAAACGTATCCGGGGCTTCGCTGTTGTTCTCCACCAAGACGATCTCATAGTTGGCATACGTGGCCTTCTGGGCAATCGACATCACACAGGCATCGAGCGTCTCAACGTGGTCCTTGGTGGGAATCACAATGCTCACCAGCGGCGCAGGCTCCGGCAGCGCATAGCGCATGCGATAGACAAACGGCGTCTCGGTCTCCTCGACCGTTCCGCAAATGCCCAGCTCGTTAAAGTGACGCTGCAGCGCAAGGCGCCCGGCTTCAATGGCATACGGCTTGCTATCGGCAGAGCCATCGGCGGTCGACCCCGGATGAACGCGCCAGTGATACAGCACGTGCGCAACATGCTCAACCCGCGCGCCCGCCGCAAGGCAGCGAAACGTCAGGTCGTAGTCCTGGGCGCCCGCAACGTCTTCTGGGGACATGCCAATGCGATCAATAAGCGCCTTCTCCACCATCAGGAAATGCGTCACGCAGTTATGGCTATAGAGCAGGTCAACGTTGAGTTTGGTCTTAAAGACCGGCTGGCCCCACTCCCCCGTTTTCTGGAACATGTCCTCGTCGCAGAACAGGACCTGGGGACGCTCGTCCTCGGCCGCCTTATTCAGCGCGGAAACATACTGGAATAACGCGTCCGGTTCCAGAATGTCGTCATGGTCCAAGAACGCGACGTAGTCGCCTGTCGCTCGCTCGATACCTGCGTTGGTGTTGAGCACAATGCCGCCGTTGCCGGGAAGCTCGATGCGACGAATGCGCTCGTCGTGGGCGCCTGCCGCAAGATTGGGCACCGCGTCCCATTCGGGCGAGGCGTCCATAAGTAGCAATTCCCAGTTGTCATAGCTCTGGGCTAGCACCGAGTCCAGCAGCTCGCGCAGGTAGACCCGATCAGTCTTGTAGCACGGCACCACAATGCTCACGAGTGGTCTATAGGCAAAAGCCACCGAAGCGACACGCTGGCACGCTAAATCGCCCGGCTTTGCGCGATGCTGCTCAAACCAACGTCGATAAGCCGCGTCGTCTGCACGCGCATCCTTCATGCGGTTCCAGCTGTCGTCGACCATGCCGTTGTACAGGCGACCATCCATAGCGCAAAAACCACTCTGAATCTGCTCCGTGGGATCGCTCACAATCGCGACAAAATCTCGTATATCCTGAGGCATCTCAACGCTCAGATACGTTTTATTGACGTGGCAACCGTTGCGCTGCGGCACATCGACCTGCGATTCAAACACATGCACGGTGGCACCGATGGCGTTCATATGTGTATCGAAGACCTGGAGCTCAGGTGCGCACTGGGGGTCTCCCACCCACGTAACCTCATAGCGCCACACCACGCCGGCGTCTGCCGGTAAATAACGAACGGCATCGATCTCATAGCGACCGCAGCACTCGCCGCGCTGTGCGTCGCGAACGAGCGCACACATCGCAGCCTTTGCTTTGTAGTTAATCTTGGATTCCAGCTTGGCCACGCGGCTATCGAGGCGAATGGAGCCCAACCTTTGGCCACCGGATGCAAAAACGACATTCATCGACGAGCCATCCAAAAACGGAAGCACCAAGACGGCGAGCTCG
>CABTZA010000250.1 GCA_902489225.1 uncultured Collinsella sp. | reverse complement strand
GGGCGAGGCATTTCGCGCCCCGCATTGGCCCAGCAACCACCTGGCCCCCCTGGGGACCAGCCGGCTGGCCATTCTTTTCCGGTCGGGGGGCAAAGGTGAAGAAATCACCCTCTCGTCCCTCCCCGGGATATGTGGCGAGTCGGAGTACCCTTGCTGTTACTCTGCTTTGCCCACAGAGTTGAGGTTGGTCATGCGGATCTTAACCAGCTCGGTGATCTCACGCATACCCTCCTTAGCCGGCTTCTTGGGGTCGAAGCAGGCGGGGTTCTCGGCCATGTAGGCCATGAAGCCCTTGGTGTAGGCCTGACGCAGCTCGGTGGCGTAGTTGACCTTGCAGATACCGTTCTTCACAGCCTCGGCAACCTGCTCATCGGGCACACCGGAGGTGCCGTGCAGAACCAGCGGCACGTCGACGGCGTCGCGGATAGCCTTGACCACGGACTGCTCGATGTGCGGATCGCTCGTGTACACGCCGTGGCTGGTGCCAACGCCAATAGCGAGGGAGGTGCAGCCGGTACGCTCGACGAACTCCTTGGCCTCGGCAGGATCGGTGTAGGGGCTCTCGCCCTCAACCGCGGGACCGTCGTCCTCCTTGCCACCAACCTTACCGAGCTCGGCCTCGACGGGCACGCCCATGGCGCGGCCAGCGTCGGCGACGGACTTGGTCAGAGCGATGTTGTCCTCGAAGGACTCGTGCGAACCGTCGATCATGACGGAGGTGTAGCCCGTGCGGAAGGCCTGCATGCAGCGGTCATAGCCATCGCCGTGATCGAGGTGCAGAGCGACGGGCACGGAAGCGCGCTCGGCGGCAGCCTTGACCATGCCGTAGAAGTAATCCAGGCCAGCGGTCTTGATGGTGCCCGGGGTGGTCTGCATGATGACGGGGGACTTGGTCTCCTCGGCAGCGGCCAGAACGGCCATAACAAACTCGAGGTTCTCGACGTTGAAAGCACCAACAGCGTAGTGGCCGGCCTGAGCGTCCTTGAGCATCTTTTCGGTGGTAACAAGTGCCATGAGCGTTTGCTCCTCTCCCTCGCCCGCATCTGGACATCGGGCGTAGTTGTTCACAAGGCGTTTTACCTTGCGTTTTGCTGCGCTCATTGTATGAAATTCGACAGGTTTGAAGGTGCGAGATGTCATCGCTCCGCAGGGTCAAGCCCTCAATTATGAAAAGCAAACGGAAGGGATCGAGGCCAAGCGCGTGTGTTCGATATTGAGTTTTGAGCCTTGATTGCCTTTCTTTTATAGAAAAGATAAGTAATCAAAAGGTGTTTTCTTACTCAAAAAGAAAATGAACGAAAATAGAGTCAACACAATTCCTGCAAATATTGCTGAGAATGGAGCAGTAATGGCCCAAACTGCGACCCGTGCATTCGCCGACGAACGCCGTGCCGCCATCATGGAAATGCTCGAGCATAATGCCTCGGTGCAGGTGGCAGAAATCGCCCAGACCTTTGGTGTGTCCTCCGTCACGGCCCGCGCCGACTTGGACGCCCTCGCCGAGTCCGGCAAACTACGCCGCACGCACGGCGGTGCCGTCTCACTCCACAAGCGCCTGACCGTCTCCACGCAAGAGCGCCGCATCAATGTCAATGTCGCCGCCAAGCAGGCCATCGCGCAAAGCGCCATCGCACTCGTCAGCGACGGTGACACGCTGCTCGTCGACTCGGGCACCACCGCGCTCGAATTTGTCCGCCTGCTCGACCAACGCGACGGCATCACCGTCATTACCGCAGACATCACCATCGCCGATTACATCGACGAGAGCATGCCCTCGGTCGACGTCGTTATGTTGGGCGGCGCGCTGCGCAAGGGCCACCGTTATCTGTACGGTCCACTTACCATGCAGGCGCTCCAAATGGTCCATGCCGATCTGGCCGTCATGTGCCCTGGCGCTTTTGTTCCCGGCTGCGGCTTTACGACCGACTTTCCGCAGATGGCCGAGACCAAAACGGCTATGATCGCCGCAGCCCATCAAAGCGTCGCCCTCATGGACGCCAGTAAGGTCAACGGACGCGGCATGTACCGTTTTGCCGAGCTGACCGATGTCGACGCCATCGTGATGGACCGAGACCCCGAAGGCGCCGTCGCCACCTCAATCGCCAAGACCGCCGACGGCGCACGTCCAGCCCTCATCATCGCCG
>CABTZA010000249.1 GCA_902489225.1 uncultured Collinsella sp. | reverse complement strand
GCGGAAACAGGCAGGCTGTCGCCGTCCATGCGATCGATGGGCTCGAGCAGGTTCTTGACCTGCTGGGCGATAGCGGACTTGGTCTCCTCGGAGAGCTCGACGGGAGCGGCATCCTCGGCGGTAGCCCAGTCGGCCGGAACCTCGAACTTACGGAAAGCGGTAGCGCCGGCATCGATGGCCTTGTGGTTGGCGTCGACGATAGCCTGGCCCTTCTTCATGTAGGACTTGGTAGCCGCGTCCTTCATGTACTGCAGGGCGTCCTCGGCGGGCAGGACCTTGGCCAGCGCGAAGAAGGCGGACTGGAGCACCGTGTTGGTGCGCTTGCCCATGCCGACCTTAGCGGCCAGGTCGATAGCGTCGATCAGGTAGACGTTGACGTTGTTGTTCGCGATGTAGCGCTTGGCCACGGCGGGCATGTGCTCGGCGAACTCCTCGTCGCTCCACTGGCAGTTGACCAGGAAGGTGCCGCCCGGCTTGACGTCGCGGACCATCTTGAAGCCCTTAACGATGTAGCTGGGGTTGTGGCAAGCGACAAAGTCGGCCTTGGTCACGTAGTACGGCGAACGGATCGGAGAATCGCCAAAGCGCAGGTGCGAGACGGTGACGCCGCCGGTCTTCTTGGAGTCGTACTGGAAGTAGGCCTGGACGTACTTGTCGGTGTGGTCGCCGATGATCTTGATCGAGTTCTTGTTGGCGCCGACGGTACCGTCGCCACCCAGACCCCAGAACTTGCACTCGATGGTGCCGGGGGCTGCGGTGTTGGGCGCATCCTCGGCCTCGGGCAGGCTCAGGTTGGTCACGTCGTCGACAATGCCGATGGTGAACTCGCGCTTGGGCTCGTCCTTCTTGAGCTCCTCGAAGACAGCGAACGCGGACGCGGGAGGCGTGTCCTTGCTGCCCAGGCCATAACGGCCGCCGACGACCTTGATGCCCGTCTTGCCGGCCTCGTAGAGAGCGGAGACGACGTCCTGGTAGAGCGGCTCGCCGATGGAACCCGGCTCCTTGGTACGGTCCATGACGGCGATCTTCTGGACGGTCTCGGGGAGAACGTCGACGAAGTGCTTGATGGAGAACGGACGGAACAGACGAACCTTGACCAGGCCGACCTTCTCGCCGTGAGCGTTGAGGTAGTCGATGACTTCCTCGAGCACGTCGCAGAAGGAGCCCATGCACACGACGACGCGGTCGGCATCGGGAGCGCCGTAGTAGTTGAACAGACCGTAATCGGTGCCGAGCTTCTCGTTGATCTTCTTCATGTAGCCCTCGACGACGGCGGGAAGCTCGTCGTAGACCTTGTTGCAGGCCTCACGGTTCTGGAAGAAGATGTCGCCGTTCTCGTGGCTACCGCGGGTATGCGGGTGCTCAGGGTTGAGCGCGTGATCGCGGAAAGCCTGGACGGCGTCCATGTCGCACATCTCGGCCAGATCCTTGTAGTCCCACATGGCGACCTTCTGGATCTCGTGGCTGGTGCGGAAGCCGTCGAAGAAGTTAAGGAACGGGGTCTTGCCCTCGATGGCGGCAAGGTGAGCCACCGGCGAGAGGTCCATGACCTCCTGGACGTTGCCCTCGGCGAGCATGGCGAAACCGGTCTGGCGACAGGCCATGACGTCGGAGTGATCACCAAAGATGTTCAGGGCGTGCGAAGCGACGCAACGCGCGGAGACGTGGAAGACGCCCGGGAGCTGCTCGCCCGCGATCTTGTACATGTTCGGAATCATCAGGAGCAGACCCTGAGAAGCCGTGTAGGTGGTGGTCAGAGCACCGGCACCCAGCGAACCGTGAACGGTACCGGCTGCACCTGCCTCGGACTCCATCTCGACGACCTTGACCGGGGTGCCGAAGATGTTCTTGCGACCCTGGGCCGCCCACTGGTCGACATGGTCGGCCATCGGGCTGGACGGCGTAATGGGATAGATTCCCGCTACCTCGGTGTACGCATACGAAACATATGCGGCCGCCTCGTTGCCGTCCATAGACTTAAACTTACGCGCCATATACCCCTCTCCTCTCATATAGGTATACAGGCCCCGGCGATCGCCGGGATATTGGCGTGATGGGATTTTCGTTGTTGCTTCCAATCATCTGGCAGGCGGACTCAGCAGCAGGTACATGGCGTGGAGAGAAGGCATGCCGAGGCGAGGAGGGCTGCACGCGCTCCACAG
>CABTZA010000248.1 GCA_902489225.1 uncultured Collinsella sp. | reverse complement strand
TGCGTGGATGTCGCCAACGTTACCTGCGCGCTCATCGAGGAGATCGCCGGCGGCGAGGTCGCTCCCGGCTACGTTGATGTGTTCCCCGCGCCTAAGACCATCGATAGCATCAAGCTGCGCTTGGCCCGCGTGCACGCCATCTGCGGCGCCGACATCGAGCCCGACTTTATCGAGCGCTCGCTCACCCGCCTGGGCTGCACCGTCGAGCGCGACGGCGAGGACTTTATGGTCACCCCGCCGAGTTTCCGTCCCGACCTGCCGCGCGAGATCGATCTGATTGAGGAGGTCCTGCGCCTGTGGGGTATGGGCCGCGTGACGGCGACCATCCCGGCTGCCAAGAACCACATCGGCGGCCTGACCCGCGAGCAGAAGCTCACCCGCAAGGTCGGCGAGATCCTGCGCGCCTGCGGCCTCAACGAGACCACGACCTTTGGCTTTGCCGCCCCGGGCGACCTGGAGAAGATCGGTATGTCCACCGAGGGCCGCGGCTGCCCCGTGGTGCTCATGAATCCGCTGGTGGCCGAGCAGACCGAGATGCGCCGCTCGCTGCTGCCGGGCCTGCTGCAGTCTGTGGCCTACAACGAGGCCCACGGCACGCCCAACGTGCACCTGTACGAGGTCGGCAGCCTGTTCCATGGCCGCGAGAACGCCAGCCTGCCCAAGGAGACCAAGTCCGTGGCGGGCGTGCTCTCGGGCCACTGGAGCGAGCAGTCCTGGAACATGAAGTACCGTAAGCTGCGCTTCTTCTTTGGCAAGGGCATTGTCGAGGAGCTGCTTGCTCAGCTGCGCATCGAGAAGGTTCGCTTCCGTCCCGTCGAGGGCGAGGGCTATGCCTTCTTGCAGCCGGGTCGCGCCGCCGAGGTTCTGTCCGGCGGTACCGTGCTGGGCTGGGTTGGCGAGATTCACCCCGAGGCGCGCGAGGCTATGGGCATTGACGAGGTTGTCGTTGCCTTTGAGCTCGACCTGGACAAGCTGATCAAGGGCGCCCGCAACCAGGAGAACTACCGTGAGTTCTCGCAGTACCCGGCCGTTGAGCACGACCTTGCTATCGTGGTCGACAACACTGTGACCTGCGAGGATCTTGAGCGCCGTATTACCAGCGCCGGAGGCAAGCTGCTCGAGGATGTGCGTCTGTTCGACGTCTACCGCGATCCCATCCGCATCGGAGCGGGCAAGAAGTCCATGGCCTTTGCGCTTACGTATCGCTCCGACGACCACACGCTTACCAGCGAAGAGGTCGAAAAGGCGCACCAGAAGATCGTTACCAAGGTGTGCAAGGGCGTAAACGGCGAGGTCCGCGGCTAGGTCCTGCGCCGGATATAGGCCAGCGTCGGCTGCCGCCGAGTCTTACGTGACTGCTGTTTTCGGTATAAGGCACCGTTGAGCCTGCATATATGACACGCGCATTACATAACGGCGTGCTGCTTTGTCGGCAGTGCGCCGTTTTGCTATGATAGCCCGCGGCGTGTTACGAATCTGACATTACGTAACACTGGAAAGGTGATTCAAGCGGCGTTGCAATTCCGTGCGCCGATAACCGGGAGGCGTACATGCACATTCCAGATAATTATCTGTCCCCGCAGACCGATGCCGTCATGGCGGTGGCAATGGTGCCCGTCTGGGTTCACTGTATCAAGAAGGTGCGCGCCACGCTCGATCGCGAGCACATGGCTTTCCTGGGCATCTGCGCCGCATTTTCCTTCTTGCTTATGATGTTCAACGTGCCGTTGCCCGGCGGCACCACTGGCCACGCCGTTGGTGGCGCACTCATCGCGCTGCTGCTGGGCCCCGAGGCCGCGGCTATCGCGGTTTCGGTCGCGCTGGCGCTGCAAGCGCTGCTGTTTGGCGACGGCGGCATCCTGTCCTTTGGCGCTAACTGCTTTAACATGGCCTTCGTGTTGCCGTTTGCCGCAGCCATCGTGTTCCGCGCGCTTAACAGCCGTTTGCACGACAAGAGCTGGGGCACCTCGGTTTCGGCCATCGTAAGCGGCTGGGTCGGCCTGTGCCTGGCGGCCCTGTGCGCAGCAATCGAGTTTGGTATTCAGCCGATGCTTTTCACGAATGCTTCGGGCGCTCCGCTGTACTGCCCCTTCCCGCTGTCCATTGCCATTCCGGCCATGATGATCCCGCATATGTTGGTAGCCGGCGTGGTCGAGGGCGTGGCGAC
>CABTZA010000247.1 GCA_902489225.1 uncultured Collinsella sp. | reverse complement strand
CCTTGCAGGCCATGATCACTTCGCCCGACTCCTCGGCAAGCTTCTTGAGCAGCTCGTCCTCGACGTCGGTCAGCAGACGCGCGGTATAGCTCTCCTGCGGCGATGCATCACGACGACCGTGAATCACCTCGGCGAGCCCCGTCAGCGTCTCACCGATATTTCCATCCTGAACGTTTGCGGTGCGCACACCCATGGTTCAATCCTTTCTGGTGGCCGAGCGTCTAATCGAGCGCCCGCCCTACGCGAGTTTCTTGAAGAAGCAGGTACGGTTGCCGGTATGGCAGGCCGGGCCCGGCGAGTCGACCTTGACCAGCAGCGTATCGCTATCGCAGTCGGCCCAGAGCTCCTTGACCGCTTGCATATTGCCGCTCGTCGCGCCCTTGTTCCAGAGCTCCTGGCGACTGCGGCTCCAAAACCACGTGGTGCCGGTCTTGAGCGTCAGCCCCACCGATTCCTCATTCATCCAGGCAACCATAAGCACCTCGCCGGTGTCATACTGCTGAACAACACAAGGAATCAGCCCCTTGGCGTCGTATGTAAGCTTTGAAGGATCGGTTATCTCTTCCATTTCTCTTCCCAAATTCAAACTTCGCAGGTCGGCGAGGGTTGTCCAGGTGCCCGAGATTCCGAGCGACAAGCCCGACGACGCGTACTTAAGTACGCGAGGAGGGTTGGAGCCGGAAGGTCGGGTGCCTGGGCAAGCCGCAGCGCTAAAAGTCCAGCCTGACAGGGATGCCCTGCGACGCCATATACTCCTTCACCTGGCGAATGCTGAAGGTTCCAAAGTGAAAGACGCTCGCTGCTAGCACGGCATCGGCCTCGCCCTCGATCACGCCCTCGGCAAAATGCTCGAGCGTGCCCACACCGCCGCTCGCGATCACCGGAATCGGCACCGCGCGCGCCACGGCGCGGGTGAGCGCCAGGTCAAATCCGGCCTTGGTGCCGTCGCGGTCCATACTGGTCAGCAAGATCTCGCCGGCGCCGCGACGAGCCGCTTCCTCGGCCCACGCCACCGCGTCGATGCCCGTGGCGTTGCGGCCTCCTGCGGTAAAGACTTCCCACTTGTCGGCACCCGGCTCTCCGGGCAAACCGACGCGCTTGGCATCGATCGCCACGACCACGGCCTGACTGCCAAAAGCCGCGGCAGCCTGGCTAATCAGCGACGGGTCGCACACGGCGGCAGAGTTGAGCGACACCTTGTCAGCACCGGCTGCAACCATGGTGCGCATGCCCGCCAGGTCGCGAAAGCCGCCGCCCACGGTATAGGGAATAGCGAGCTCCTCGGCCGCATGCGCCGCCATCTCGATGGTCGTCACGCGGTTGTCGCTCGTGGCGGTAATGTCCAGGAAGACGACCTCGTCCGCACCCTCGCGGTCGTAGGCGCGGGCCAGCTCCACCGGGTCGCCCGCATCGCGCAGGCTCACAAAGTTGACGCCCTTGACCACGCGGCCGTCCTTGACGTCTAGGCAGGGAATTACGCGTTTGGTAAGCATGGGCTACTCCTCCCCTCGGGCGGCGGCCAGCGCCTGGGCCAGCGTAAAGTTGCCTTCGTAGAGCGCACGGCCGGTAATGGCGCCTTCAATCGCGACCTCGCCCACCGCGGCCAGCGCGCGGATGTCGTCGAGCGTCGAGATACCGCCCGAAGCCACGACGGGAAAGCCCGCGACCTTGGCAACATGGCGATACGCCGCCACATCGATGCCCGTCTGCATGCCATCGCGCGCGATGTCGGTATACACCAGATGCTTAAAGCCCAGCTCGGTAAGCTGCGCCACGGCATCGTCGAGCGCCACGCCCGCGCCGTCACGCCAGCCGTTCACCTTGACCTGGCCGTCGCGGGCGGCAATGTCAGCCACCAACAGCTCGCCAAAGCCTTCGGCCGCCACCTCGGCGAAACCCGGCTCGGTCACCAGCACGGTGCCCAGTGCGATGCGGCGTGCGCCGTAGCCTGCCAACTCGTCGATGCGCGCGAGCGAGCGGACGCCGCCGCCCACGTCCACAGACAGACCATCGACGCCGCAGATGGCCTTAATCGCCACCGAATTAGCAGCGCATGTGTCCTCGTCCTCGCCAAAGGCAGCGGACAGGTCGACGACATGCACCCAGCCTGCGCCCTGTTCGGCAAACGAGCGGGCGACGGCCACAGGGTCGTCGGAATATACCTTGCAGCGG
>CABTZA010000246.1 GCA_902489225.1 uncultured Collinsella sp. | reverse complement strand
TCGGTCTTGTTGTAGAGCACGCTCGCCACGTTGGCGGGCACCAGGGCGATATCGATATCGCCCTGAATGACCTTGGGCACAATCTCGTCGGCAGCAGTGTTGATCGCAAAGTCGAACTCATTGTCCGTCTCGCCATCGGCTGCCTGGTCCATAAACTGCACCAGACCGATCGACGTCGGACCCTTGAGCGAGGCGACGTGCACCTCGACCGGCTCGGCAGCGGCACCGTCAGCGACAGACCCGGCAGCCGAGCCCGCGGCAGACCCGGCCCCGGCAGACCCGCCGCCACAGCCAGCCAGCGCGAGCGACAGGGCGCCCACGGCGAGCGCCGAGGCAAACCCCCGGCGCGACATCTCAACATCAAACACACGCATGGCTAGCACGCCCCCTCGTTGGGCATCGACCAGGCGTGATGGTCGGTATGCAGCAACTCCTCGGCCAGCGGCGAGAGCGGCTCGCCCAAGAACTCGCGGTAGCAAGCCTGGACATCGGGATTCTCGTGCGAGAAGCGAATCTCGGCGTTCGCATCCAGGCCCCAGAGTACCTGACCACGCTCGGCCGCCAGCTCGCAGCCGTCATGGATGGGCTGACCGCCGCCACCGACGCAGCCGCCGGGGCACGCCATAACCTCAACGAAGTCATAGCTCGCACGACCGTCGCGAATCGCGTCGAGTAGGCGGGCGGCGTTGCCCAGCCCGTGCACCACGGCGACGCGCACTTTGGTGCCCTCGATATCGGCCGCGGCTTCCTTCCAGCCGTCCAGGCCGCGCACGTCAGTAAAGAAGTCCGCATCGGGGTTCTCGCCCGTCACCAGGTAATAGGCCGAGCGCACGGCGGCCTCCATCACGCCGCCCGTGGCGCCAAAGATCACACCCGCGCCCGTGCCAAAGCTCAGCGGCGTATCGAGCGGCTCCTCGACCAGCGTGTCAACACTCACGTGGCTCGCGCGGATCATGCGCACCATCTCGCGCACCGTCAGCGCAACGTCCACGTTGGGCGTGCCGTCCTCGCCCACCATGCTCGGCAGCGCACACTCGGCCTTCTTGGCCGTGCACGGCATCACGGACACCACGAACAAGCGCTCGGGCTCAACGCCCAGCACCTTGGCGTAATATGTCTTGGCGATGGCGCCGAACATCTGCTGCGGCGACTTGGACGTGGACAGGCTGTCGACAAACTCCGGATAGCGCGCCTTCACAAAGCGCACCCAGCCCGGGCAGCAACTCGTGAACATGGGCCAGCCGCGGCTGTCGCCCTCGCCCTTGGCGGCCTTGCCCAGGCGCTCGAGCAGCTCGGAGCCCTCCTCCATAATGGTGAGGTCGGCCGAGAAATCAGTATCGAACACGTACTCAAAGCCCACGCGGCGCAGCGCACAAGCTAAGCGCTCAACAGTGGCCTCCTCGCGAGATATGCCGAGCTCCTCACCCCAGGCGCTGCGCACGGCAGGCGCGATCTGCACCAGCACGATCTTGTCGGGATTAGCGAGCGCGTCAAACACGGTCTCGGTGTCGTCGCGCTCGCGCAGCGCGCCCGTCGGGCAATGCGTGATGCACTGGCCGCACGCGACGCAATCGGTCTTGCCGATCGGCACGCGCCCGCGGGTGCCCACGGCGGTATGCGTGGCGCGGTTGGTCAGGTCCCAAATCCCTAGGCCCTGCACGCTCTCGCACACCTTGATGCAGCGCATGCATTTAATGCACTTGTCGTTTTCGCGGATGATGAGGAAATCGAAATCCCAGCCCTCGCCCGCCAAATGCCTTTGATACGGCAGATAGAAAATGCCCAGGTCGTTGGCGATGGTCTGCAGGTTGCAGTTGCCGCTGCGCACGCAGCTCGTGCACTGCGAATCGTGCTGGGACAGCAGCAGCTGCACGTTGGTGCGACGGGCCTCGCGGGCCTTGGGGCTGTTGGTGTGGACCACCATACCATCGAGCACGTAGTTGTTGCAGGCGGCAACCAGCTGGTCGCAGCCCTCAACCTCGACCACGCACACGCGGCAGCCGCCGATCTCGTTCAGATCGCGCAGGTAGCACAGGGTGGGAATCTGGATGCCGACGGACTTGGCCGCATCCAGGATCGTGGTGTGCTCGGGTACCACGACTTCGCATTTATCGATAATGAGCCTGACCATGTTGTGCGCTCCGTTTTCGCTGTTGTCGCCGACAGTGGTTTTGTTGA
>CABTZA010000245.1 GCA_902489225.1 uncultured Collinsella sp. | reverse complement strand
TGATCTCGCCGTTCTCGCAGTCCATATCGGCGATACGTGCCAGGCTCTCAACGCGGAAGCCGCGCTTACGGAGCTTATCGCCGCCGCCCTGGAAGCCCTTCTCAACGGCGATGCCAATGCCGGCAACTTCGGCGCCCGCAGCCTCGCAGATCTTAATAAGGCCCTCAAGCGCGCAGCCGTTGGCCAGGAAGTCGTCGATGATCAGGACCTTGTCGCCCTCGGACAGGAAGCGCTTACCCACAATGACCGGGTACTCCTTCTGCTTGGTAAAGGAGTAGATGGTCGTGGCATACTGCTCGCCGTCGAGGTTGATGGACTGCGCCTTCTTGGCAAAGACAACCGGCACGCCGCCAAAATGCTGGGCCGCGATGCAAGCCATGCCAATGCCCGAAGCCTCGATCGTCAGGATCTTGTTGATCTCGACATCCTTGAACAGACGGGCCCACTCGGCGCCCATGTGGTCGAACAACTCAACGTCGCACTGGTGGTTGAGGAAGGCATCAACCTTAAGGACGTTACCGGCCTTTACGATGCCGTCATGGCGAATACGATCCTCAAGCTCCTGCATGGCGCAACCCCTTCTCGCGGCAACGATACCGCGCGATTAATAAACGTTGTTCGATAGTCTACCACGGACCGACCCCCGCCCGCCCCACAAGCCGCATCGCACCACAAACCAGTCTTTTTGGGACGGCGCGAATCGTGGCAGACAGCCTCCCAACACGCTAATGGCGGGCGCGCATCTTCACCAAACGCACCATGGCAAGCGCAAAGCCCACAGCGGCCACAGCCATGAGTACGTAGAACACCGAGCGAAAGCCGAATAGGAATACATCCGGACGGCCTGCAACAAAACTGGTCACGGCCTCGCCCATCGCCACGCTCATCTGCCCATACAGGATATGCGACGCCGCCGTAATGCCGAGTGCCATGCCGGCGTAGCGCGCCAGGCTGCCCAGGCTGCCCGCAAAGCCGAGCGCTTCGCGCGGAGCCGAGCCCATATACAGCGAGTTGTTGGGACTCTGGAAAATCGACGTGCCACACGACATAAACGCAACGCAGCACACGATCACAGGGATGGAAGAGTGCTCGTCAAGCGTGCTTACCGCAAAGAGACCGCACACGTACACGCCCAGGCCGACCGCCGTGGGGCCCTCGCAGCCAACACGGTCCGAAACCGTACCCGAAAGCGGTCCGATAAAGGCATTCACCATCGGCAGCGCCAAAAAGAGCAATCCGGAAATGTCGGAACCAAAGCCATGGGCGTCCTGAAAATAGAACGGCAGGATAAACTCAGATGCGCCAATACCAACGAACACGATGAGCATGCAGGCAAGGTTGATGGTGAAGGCCGAATTTGCAAAGCAGCGACAAGCGGCCTCGATCAGGGACATGGGGCGCTCGCCGGCCTCCGGCTTAACATGCGGCAGCGTGTAGAGCCCCACGATAAACGAGATGACGCCAATGGGCAGGTTGATGAGGAAGATGCTCTCCCAAGGAAAGCTTGCCACCAGCATGCCGCCGAGCACGGGGCCACACATCATGCCGAGGGCCACAAAGGTCGCAAGAATACCCATGGCACGGCCTCGTTCGCGCGCCGGAAACGACTCGGTGATGATACCCATGTTGTTAGCCATGGCCGCCGCGCAACCGACGCCCTGAACAATGCGTGCCAGGATAAGAACCTCGAGCGAGGCCGAAAGGCCGCACAGCAGCGAACCGACCGAAAAGACGATGACGCCCAACTGGAACACGTTCACCTTGCCGCGCACGTCGCCCAGACGGCCAAACGGCAACATAGCCACGCAAGTCGCAAGCAGATACACCGAGCTTACCAGCTGAATGCGATCGAGGCCCACGCCCAGCTCCTTTTGCATCACGGGCAGCGCCACGGTCACGACGGTCGAATCCAGACACACCATAAACGTCATGATGAGCACGGTAAACAGAATCGCCCACTTGTTCTTGCCATGGGTGTCGCCCTCTAGGGCAATATGCTCGCGGCGCAACTGCTCTGCGGTTTTCTCCATATCCATCCTTTCGAGTGGCCCAACGCAAAAACGGGGCCCCAATCGCCTGTAAACAGTCGCGATTGGGGTCCCGCCTACGGAATCGGAACTAAAGGTCGCCGAAGCTTTCTGCCAGCATCGGCGCCTTATGCGAACGCTAGCCTAGCACTGCTCGAG
>CABTZA010000244.1 GCA_902489225.1 uncultured Collinsella sp. | reverse complement strand
GCGTCGCGTTAACCTCCTTAACGAGATCGACCACACGCGCGGCCTCAAGGTCGTCGACGAGGCCTAAAGACCTACAAAGCCATACGCTAACGCCAACCCCCGCCCGGAACACACATCCGGACGGGGGCTCTTTAGTAGATTTCTAAGCGGTTACCAAAAATCTACTGGAATAAAAAGGGCGCCGCGGATGGAATTCCGCGGCGCCAAAGCCACACGCTAACAGCTTTAAGGAGTCAAAGCTGGTTTAGCCAAAGAAGCGCTTGATCTCAATCTCGGCGTTCTCCAAACAGTCGGAGCCGTGGATCACGTTGGCGTTGACATCGACGGCAAAGTCGCCGCGGATGGTACCAGGAGCAGCGTCAAGCGGGTTGGTAGCGCCCATGAGGGTGCGCATCTTAGCAACAGCGGAGAGACCGGAAACGACCATCTTGACGACCGGACCGCTCGTCATAAAGTCGCAGAGACCGCCAAAGAAGGGCTTGTCGGCCAGATGGGCGTAGTGCTCCTCGACGGTAGCGCGCTCGAGCGTGGTCATCTCCATGCGCTCGATGACAAGACCGCTGCGCTCAATGCGAGCAACAATCTCGCCGATTTTGCGATCGCGCACGGCGTCGGGCTTAATCATGATGAAGGTCTTCTCGATAGCCATAAAAGTAGCCTTTCAAGTAGGTTCGCGCGTGCCCAAGTCCCATTCCGGCACCCGCCTGGACTGCATCGTAACAGAGTTTTAGCTGCAGTTAAACAAAAAGCTGTTTATTGAAACGTTGCAATTTATTAAAGCGCTCCATATGTGTCACTTCTGTTTCGAAGCCCGATTAGAGTACCATCCGACCGCCCATCAACCGCATCGAACAGAGCAGGCGGTCGGTTGCCGCCCGCGAACGTAACCCCTTCACAACCTGCCCAAAGGTCCTACAGAAGTTCTCGACAAGCCCCTCCCCCATAGCAACAAAATACGGGCGCCCACATCAGCAGGCGCCCGTAAAGTGAAAACGATTTATCAATAAATGGCCAAAACGGCTTCAGCCAAACCTCTACTTTGCCCCGTGACCCATCTCGACGACCTTGGTCAGCGATCCAAACACGCCCTCGTCAGCCACGAGCTGTGCCTCGGCACGCTGCAACTGCACGGCAACGGCGGCAGGAGCGGTGCCGCCCTCGGTCGTGCGCGCGGCGACAATCGACGGGATATCGAGCGCCTCGGTAATGTCGCGCTCAAAGAGCGGGCTTGCCTCCTGGAACACCTCGAACGGCAGATCCTCAAGATTGCAGCCGCGCTTCTCGCACATCAGGACCAGATGGCCCACCACGGCATGTGCCTCGCGGAACGGCAGGCCACGCTTGGCCAGGTAATCGGCAACATCGGTGGCGGCAAGGTGCCCCACGCCGCACTCGCGCGCCATGGCATCCTCGTTGACGGTCCAAGTCGAAATCATTCCGGCCATAACGGACAGGCACTGCATGAGCGTATGGGCGGTATCGAGCGCGCCCTCCTTGTCCTCCTGCAAGTCCTTGTTATAAGCAAGCGGCAGGCCCTTCATGGTTACCAGCAGCTGCACCAGGTTGCCGTACACGCGACCGCTCTTGCCGCGGATAAGCTCGGCAAAGTCGGGGTTCTTCTTCTGCGGCATGATGGACGAGCCAGTGGAGTACGAGTCGGAAAGCGTGATAAAGCCAAATTCGGAGCTCGACCACAGTACGATCTCCTCGGAAAGACGCGACAGGTGCATCGCCATGACGGATCCGGCGTAATGCAGATCGAGCAGAAAATCACGGTCGGAAACGGCATCGAGCGAGTTGGGGATCACGCCCGCAAAGCCAAGTTCGGCAGCCGTCATCTGGCGATCGAGCGGATAGCTCGTACCGGCAAGCGCAGCGGCACCCAGCGGGCAGTTGTCGGCAGCATCAAAGGCGGCCTTCAAACGCGTAAAGTCGCGCGCGAACATCCAGGAATACGCCAGCAGGTGATGCGACAGCAGCACGGGCTGAGCATGTTGCATGTGCGTGTAGCCCGGCAGAATCACCTTGTCGTACTTCTTGGCCGCATCCACCAGCACATGGCGCAGCTCAAGATTGGCCTCCATGAGCTCCTTGGCCAGCGCCTTGACGCCCAGGCGCGTATCGGTCGCCACCTGGTCGTTGCGCGAACGGCCGGTATGCAAGCGCTTACCGGCCTCGCCGATGCG
>CABTZA010000243.1 GCA_902489225.1 uncultured Collinsella sp. | reverse complement strand
CTGGCCTTCTTGTTCCTGCTTGCCGGCTTTGAGATCGACCCCAAGAGCATCACGGGCGTCGAGGGGCGCTACGGCTTGGCGACGTGGGTCGTCACGTTTGGTATCGCCTGGCTTGCCGTGCGCTTTACCCCGTGGTTCTCAGTCAGTCATTTCGACGGTATCGCCGTGACGCTTGCCCTCACTTCGACGGCGCTCGGTACGCTCGTGCCCATTATGCGTGAGCGCTCGCTCACCGGCACGCGCGTGGGCGACTCGATTCTCGCGTATGGCACTTGGGGCGAGCTCGGTCCCGTGCTCGCCATGTCGGTGCTGTTGTCTGCCCGCACTGGCATCCAAACGCTCGTTATCCTTGGCTTGTTTGCGGTGGTTTGCGTGTTGCTGGCCGTGGTCCCGAGCCGCTCCAAGCGCGTCGGCAGCCGCTTCTTTGCGTTTGTCGAGGAACGCGCCGATACCACGTCGCAGACCTTCGTGCGCCTGACGGTGCTCATCCTGGTCACGCTCGTGGCGTTCTCGGCTGTCTTTGATCTCGACATCGTGTTGGGTTCTTTTGCCGCCGGCTTTGTCTTGCGCTACATCATCCCCGAGGGCAACCATACGCTCGAGACCAAGCTCGATGGCCTGGCCTACGGCTTTTTGATTCCGGTATTCTTTACCGTATCGGGCGCAAAGATCGATCTGACGGCCGTGGCGTCGCGCCCGGGTCTGCTCGTGGGCTTTATCGTGGCGTTGTTGATTATTCGTGCCGTGCCCATTCTTATTTCCATGAGCATTTGTCCTGCGACGCGCGATGTGTCGGCGTATGGCCGCATTACCGTGGCCCTGTACTGCACCACGGCCCTGCCGATCATCGTTGCCGTTACGAGCGTTGCCGTCAACGCGGGCGCGCTGTCGCAAGATATTGCGTCGGTCATGGTTGCCGCCGGTGCCATCACGGTGTTCTTGATGCCGTTGCTCGCGCAGCTCTTCTACCGCGTGGTCGACGCCGCGCCGGTCGCCGCCGTGGCAGAAGTTGCCGAGCATCCATCCGATGCGCTCGACATCCTGCGCGCCCATCACGATTTGGCGAGCCTGCTCGCACGTGAGCACGAGCTGCTGACTTCGCATGGCCATGGTCGCGTATTCGAGGGCCTGCCTACGCTCGATACGATTGCCGAGCGTCTTTCCGCCGAGGCAGCGAGCGGCCACATCGATGCCCGCATCGTGGACGCGGCGCATCTTCTTGCCGATAAGACCTATGGTGATGAGGTTGACCCGTCCGAGCTGACTCCGCGTGAGCGCCGCCGCTTGGAGCGCGCCAAGCTCGCCGTGCGCGAATATCGCCGCCGCATGCTAGAGCTCTATGCAAGAGAAGAAGCCGAGGACGACGACGGCAAGTAGCAAGGAATGTCGGGATACGGGTTCCGTCCAAATAATAGAAGGCGCGCTGCCTGCGGTTGATGCAGACAGCGCGCCTTTTGCGTTGGGCCTCGTTGAGGTTCGAAGTCGTGGCTTGCGACCTTTAGGAGCGGGCGGCTCCGTCGACGGGGAGCACGGCGCCCGTGACATAGGAGGACATGTCGCTCGCCAGGAAAACAAAAGCGTTGGCGACATCCTCGGGCTCGCCCATGCGGCCGAGCGGAATAGTGGCGACGATGGGCTTGATGACCTCTTCGGGCAGGTTGGCGACCATGTCGGTCTTAGTCACGCCAGGGGCAACGGCGTTGACGCGGATGCCCATGGGGGCGAGCTCGCGCGAGAGCGACTGGACCATGCCGTTGACGGCAAACTTGGACGTTGGATAGCCGACGCCAGAGGGCTGGCCGTACTTGGCGACCATCGAGCTCGTGGTAGTGATGGTGCCGCCGTGGCCGGCCTCGGTCATAATCTTGGCGGCCGCCTGGTGACCGTTAAAGACAGCGACGACGTTGAGGTCCATGACTTTGGCGAACTCCTCGGCCGTGTAGTTGAGCAGCGGCGAGCGCTGGGAGATTCCGGCGTTGTTGACGACCGTGTCCAAGCCGCCCATGTCGGCTGCAGCCTGGGTAAAGGCCTCGGTCACGGCCTCGAGCGAGGTGAGGTCGCAGGAGCGGCCCCAGACCTTGGCGTCGGGATAGGCGGCTGTCAGCTTCTCAACGGCCGCACCGGCGGTCTCCTGACGCGAGCCAAAGACGGTGACGGCGGCGCCCTCCTCGATAAAACGGCAGGCGAT
>CABTZA010000242.1 GCA_902489225.1 uncultured Collinsella sp. | reverse complement strand
GCATCGGCATTGGACCAGGGCCAGAGGCTCGAGACCGCAGTGTTCAACGCGCTAAGAAGAAGGACTTCCGCGGTGGGGATCGGATCGGTCTGTCGCCTGCTGATCAAAGAGAAGAGCAAAAGCCATGAGGTGGACTTTGTGGCTGGGGACGCACTTCTCATGCAGGCTTATAGCCTGATTCAGGTGAGTGCGGATATGGCAAACGAGAAAACGCGCGAGCGCGAAATTGCCGCGCTTGATGCCTCGATGGCCTAGTTCGATCTTGACGAGTCGGTAATCGTTACCATGGACGAGCAGGCCGATATTCCATGCGAGCACGGTGTGGTCCACGTTGCGCCCGCATGGAAGTGGCTCCTTGCCTAATCATCTATGGACCTGTGGGGTCAGGACCTCCTGGCTCCCTCATCACGGTTGGGGAGCACCTTGCTGCGCCAGGCTAGTCCTGGGCTTTGATACTCGGCAGCAGGATCTGCGCGAGGTAGTCGGTTTCGAGCTTAGTGGCACCATCGGCCTTGCCGTCTTTACCCACCAGGTCGTTCTTGATCTGGCTATACGTATAACGGTTGCCGGTCGTAAGCTCGACAAGCTCAATGGCCGTGTCCATGGGGTAGGTTGACACGGGGTTCTGCGTCCGTCCGTTGATGGTCTGGGGCACCACGTACGGATAGACGGGGCCGCTGGCGTAGACGGTATAACCGTTGCCTAGATTGGCCGCACCCAAAACCGTATCGCCTTCATCGGGCGTAAAGCTCTCGCCCTCGCGCACCGCGACGAGCGTCACGAGCGGCGTATTGGCGTCGTCGCTCGGATAGATGCATAGCGTGCTTCCGTTTTGCCAAGTTGCGACCTTGCCGTACCACTCGACGGGAATATCGAGCTGGTAGAGGTCGGTTGCCTTGTGGCGAGCGTCAGCATCACGGGACGCCTGTGCCTTTTGCGCGCTCACGGCATTGACGGCGGCGTCGCGCCGCGCGGTTGCTGCCTGCTGGAGCACTTTGGCAGCCGCGGCGGAGCTCGCACCGCCCTCCTCGGCATACTTGGCGGCGGCATCGATCTGGTCGTCAGTCACCGTGTCGGCCGAAGGCACCTTGAACTTAAAGGTAGCCTGGGCACTTAAATCCTGTCCATCGCTCTTAACGGTGACCTGCGTCTTGGTGGTCGGGACGGTATAGATGGTGCCGTCGGCCGCGATGGGGGAGGCAGCGATGGAGAGCGTGTAATCGCCGGGCAGCAGTTTGATGCCGCGGCCGTGCTCGTCAACATAGAGCGTTTCGCTCACGGAGGAGCCATCAGCGTCCTGACCGCTCACCTGTACGGGAATCTTGGAGCCGGCGGAACAGTCGAGGCCCGCGGCATGCACGCCAATCTGCACCGACATCATCGTGTGGGCATTGGCGGCGGTGATGGCAGCCTGCTCTTGCTGATATCCGTTCCAGGCGGCATAGCCTGCGCCGCCGGCGACGAGCGCGACGGCCACGATGCCGGCGACCATCAGATTGCGGCGCTTGGGCGACATCTTGCGATGGCGAACCTCGGCCTCGCGTGCTGAGGGAACGGACGGTAGGGGGATATCGCCCATGGCGATGGTCTCGTCCACGGCAGGCGCAGAGCCCAGGCCGGGAAGCTCGCGGGTCAGCGAATCTTCGGCCGGCAAGCTGTCGAGCAAGATGGTTTCCTCGCTCGTGTCGGATTCGGGCTGGTCGTCGGCCTCGCATTCGGTGTCTTCGTGATCTGCCTCATCTTCGGCAGGCTCAACGTCGTCTGCATCCTGATCATCGGACTGCGCCTCGGCTTCCGACTCATCCTGCACATCAACGCCCGAATCGTCAAACGCAATCTCATCAAGTGAAATCCGGTCTAGGCTCTCCAGGGCTTCGGCACACGCTTCTGCATCTTGGGCCGCATCCTCTTGGCCCATCGTCTCGTCATTCATACATCCCCCAAGCTCAATATCGGGACAACAATGTACCCAAAATTGGGGTCACATAGAGCTGTCAGGCGATTGGAAATCTGATTTTATCTGTGCGAGAGGTTTTGAATATGTGCGTGGATGCGCATAACAACAAAAAGCCCCCGGAAAGCGAACAAATCGCTTTCCGGGGGCATGCAATACGTTGCATTGCGCGGAGTCGGCCAGGCGGCTTCACATTCAAGCAGCGTTTGCACCGGGCATGTTACTCGGCGTGCGCGTAATC
>CABTZA010000241.1 GCA_902489225.1 uncultured Collinsella sp. | reverse complement strand
GCCGAGATGCGCGCGACCAAGGCCGCGGGGGAGGGCAGCGTGCCCATCGTCATTACCGGCGACGATGCCGAGGCGCTTGCGGCCCTTGTCGGCCATAGCCTGACGGTCGACGACGCGCTGACGTTGCGAGGACTCGCCGAGCTCTACCACATCAACCAAAAGCCCCGCCGCGCGTAGCGATGGGGGCGATGGGACAAAAACGTCTCCACCTTCCACCTGCTACAATGGGTCAAACTATTGCGATTTCGGAGGTGTCTGCCATGTCGGACGATCTTCATCAAACCGCGTCGGGCAAGCGCCGCGACGTTATTAGCTGGGATGAGTTCTTTATGAGCGTGGCCATCGCCGCGCAGCGCCGCAGCAAGGACCCCAACACGCAGGTGGGTGCGTGCATCGCCAACACCAACCACCGCATCCTTTCGGTGGGCTACAACGGTACACCCTCGGCGCTCAACGACGACTTTTTTCCGTGGGGTACGAGCGACGACCCGCTGCAGGACAAGCACAACTACGTGGTCCATGCCGAGGCCAACGCCGTGCTCAACTACCGTGGCTCGCTCAAGGACCTCGAGGGTTCCACGGTCTACGTCACGCTGTTCCCGTGCCACGACTGCGCCAAGATTTTGGCTCAGGTGGGCGTGGGCGAGGTTGTCTACCTGGACAACAAGTACGCCGACACCGATGACGGACGCATCAGCCGCCGCATCCTCGACTCCTGTGGCATCAGCTACCGCCAGGTCATCGTCGATGTTCAGATTGGTACCGGGGGACAGGCTCGACAGTAATCATGCGTTGTCGCTATCTGACGACGAACGCAGCTCAAAGAGCCCCGTCCCAAATTGACTACTCGTGAAAGTCGCGTCTGCGCGCATGGACGGCTCGTGAGCGGGTACATGGCTGTAGTAACATAGCTTCTGTCCGCGGGCGTGCCCGCGTTATTGTGAGAAAGGAGCCCCTGTGGCTGTTAACGAAGAGCTGCTTAAGAAGGTTCTTGAAGAGATTCGTCCCAACCTGCAGGCCGATGGCGGCGATATGGAGTATGTGGGCGTCGACGACGAGGGCGTCGTCAAGCTGGAGCTGCAGGGCGCCTGCGCCGGCTGCCCCATGAGCTCGCTGACCTTGTCTATGGGCATCGAGCGTATCCTGAAGGAGCACGTGCCCGGCGTTACCCGTGTCGAGCAGGTCAATGCCTCCGGCGAGACCGACGACCTGTACGACGAGTACGCGCCGTTCTAAGATGCGAAAGCTGCGGACGGTACGCTCCGCATAGACGTTACGCCCAAATATGCGGCTGCGAGCGTAAGGCCCGCGGCCGCATTTGTATGTAGGGAGTAGGAGGGTCGACATGCTCAACGACTTCTACCATATGCTTGATCCCGTCGCGATTTCGGCGGGGCCTATCACGATTTACTGGTATGGTCTGGCCTATGTGGTCGGCGCCCTGCTCACGGCGGTTGTCATGTACCGCACACAGCGTCGCTGGGGCTTTAACATCACGATTGATGACCTGACGAGTGTCGTGGTCGGCGTGGTCTTTGGCCTCATTATCGGTGCGCGCCTGTTCTACGTCATCTTTTACGGCGACGGCTACTACTGGGCGCATCCGCTCGAGATCTTTGCCACCAATGAAGGCGGCATGAGCTTCCATGGCGGCCTGGTGGGCGGCATCATCGGCGGCGTGCTCGTGTGCCGCATGTATAAGCTCGACGCATGGACTTTGGCAGACCTTGCCGTCATAGGCGCGCCGCTGGCCTTGTGCCTGGGCCGTTGTGCCAACTTTGTCAACGGAGAGCTGTGGGGCAAGCCGACCGATCTGCCCTGGGGTGTGGTTTTTGGCGGGACTGCGGGCGATATGCCGCGTCACCCCTCCCAGCTCTACGAGGCATTTCTTGAGGGCATCGTGCTCTTTTGCATTCTGCAGGTGCTCAGCCGCAAAAAGCCGCTGCTGCCCCAGGGTACGTTTATGGGCGTGTTCGTGATGGGGTACGGCATCGTCCGCTTTCTCGTTGAGTTCGTGCGCGTGCCCGATGCCCAGCTGGGTTATCTGTTGGGCGGCGTCATCACCATGGGCCAGCTGCTGAGTCTGCCGCTTGTGATCGCCGGCCTGGCGCTCATCATCTTCGCCCGACACCGCAATCGCCCCCAGCGCATCTACCTCGACGCCTAACCACCAAAACCACCACAAAGGGGACAGGCACCTTTGTGGTG
>CABTZA010000240.1 GCA_902489225.1 uncultured Collinsella sp. | reverse complement strand
TTTGGTCAGCGATCTTACAAGGACTGGGTTGCCAGGAGGGGAGATTCGCTTGCGGATATTGGGCGTATAGATGGCTATACATTTGCTTGCATTATTGCCGTTCATGCCCTGAGGTCGCTATGGTTAACTAATGAACAGGCGACGCAAAATGCAAACGAGTGCATGGCTGACTTAGCTGCGACTGTGGCGGACATCAATCATTCTGAACTTTTGCTCAATGAGATTGGTCGTCTGAACAATGATTCATTTTGCGCATGCTGCACCTGCCTTTTCTTTATTGCGAATTGGCCTAAGCGGCTTAACGACGTTTTGAACAAGGCGATTAAGAGGGGTTTGGGTATTCGTTTGTTCTAAAGAGTCCCCTTCGCATTTATTTCCGGAAGTGCGGGGAAAAATAGAAACTCGCCGAGCGCGACCCGTTTTTTGGCAACAAAACCGCAGGTCGCTGGAGCTCAAAACCGGGGCCTGGTCGGCAGACCTCGGATTTTCACCGCACTTCTGGATTGGGCACTCATTTAGCACTTTCGTTGTCCCCGCATCCTCGGTAGTGTCGAGAAAGTTGGTGTAGAGCCCCATCCGAAGCGAGTCGGCCCGGCGTCCTGGAATCTGGAATACGGTTGATATCCTATGCCGCCTCGACCCTGTCCGCAAGCTCGAGGCCGGACTCGAGCATCTTCCTGGCCTCCGCCTCAAGCCGCGCCCAATCGACGGGACCGTCGATTCCCCGAGTGCGACCGTCATCGTAGAGCTCGTTCATCCTCACCTCCGAGAAGTACCTGGACTCCTGCCATATCTCGTCCTGCTCGCACATGACCGCGCCCGCGAGCCGCACCAGCGAGCCCGTGGAGGGGAACACCTGCACGACGCGCGACCTGCGCTTTATCTCCCGGTTGGTCCTCTCCTGCACGTTGTTGGTGCGCAGGCGCTTCCAGTGGGTCGGCGGGAAGTCGAGGTAGGCCAGCGCGTCGGGCTCGGCCTCCTCCAGCACCGCCGCCGCCCTGGGGCAGCACCCCTCCAGCATGTCGCACGCCGCGTGGTACATGGCCGTCACGGTGGCGGCGTCGCGCCCGCGGAACACCTGCGACACGATCCTGCCCACGCGGCGCCTGAGCTGCCAGGAGCCGGCCTCGCGCATGCAGTCGCGCATGAGGTGGACCGCGCAGCGCTGCCACGCGGCGCCCTGGAAGACCTCGCCGAGCGCCCGGACGAGCCCCGGGTGGGCGTCCGAGACGACGAGCCGCACGCCCGCCGCCCCGCGCGAGCGGATAGCCCGCAGGAAGGCGAGCCACGAGTCGTAGGACTCGGTGTCGACCACGTCGACGCCCAGGACGCGCCTCCAGCCGCCCGCATCGCAGCCGATGGCGGTGACCACGGCGGTGGAGGCGACGCGCCCCTCGCGGCGGCACTTGACGTAGGTCGCGTCGAGCCAGACGTAGGGCACCGGCGAGCCGCCGAGCGGCCTTGCGCACAGGTCCTCGATGTCTGCGTCCAGGCTCGAGGCGATGGCGCTCACCTGGTCCTTCGAGAGTCTGGAGACGCCCATCTTCTCGGCCACCCTCTGCACCTTGCGGGTGCTGGTGCCCGTGGCGTACATCTCGGCCACGGCGGCCACGAGGGCGCGGTCGACGCGCTGGTAGCGCTCGAGCACGTCCTCGGGGAAGAAGCTGCCGGAGCGCAGCTTGGGGATGCGCAGCGTCAGCGTGCCGACGCAGGTGGCGAGCGACCTCTCGCGGTAGCCGTTTCGGCTGTTCCCCCCGCCACCGCAGAGCTGGTCGGCCTCGGCGTCCATCACGGCGTTCACGACCTGCTCGGCGAGACGCCTGAGCAGCTCCTGCATGTCGATGGCGCCGTCGTCGAAACGGGGCATGGCGAGCATGTCCGGCGTCGGGTCTGATAAGATTTCCATAGCGGTCTTCGTCCTTTCCTAGAACCTGTTGTTGTGGTGATTTCAGATTCTAGGACGAAGGCCGTTCTTCGTTAAACGGGCGCTAGGGCGTCACCCTTACACCAACATTTTCGACGCGATCGCATCCTCTAAAAAAGTTCTTAAAACAGCCTTAAAGGTGCCTTGGCTCGCGTTGACAGCGTACAATACGCATGTTTGACTATGACAAATGTGGAATTAAGGGGAGGGGTGCGCCATGGAGGTGCTGGTTGTTGGCAACACCGCATATGTTGACGATGACTTTTGTGCCAAGGCGTTCCCCGGGG
>CABTZA010000239.1 GCA_902489225.1 uncultured Collinsella sp. | reverse complement strand
GCGCGCGTGGGGCGCTGCGTGTATGGCGCGAGCGACGCCAAGGCGGGCGCGTTGGGATCCCTATACGATTTGAATGCCGACTCGCGCCTGAATCATCGGTTTAATGTGACCGCCGGCGTGCTGGCAGACGAGTGTCGTGAGGTGTTGAGCAGCTATTTTAGTGGGCTGCGTGGCACCGATGGTGCTGGCTGCGGTTGTGGGGTCGATCTTGAGGCACATGCCGCTCACGCTGAGGCGCTCGCGTGTGCCGAAGATATCGTCGTTGAGGCGGTCGATTTTGGTGCCGCGTGCCGCCGGCCCCGCCGTGTGCTGTTGGCGATTGATTCCTTTAAGGGCAGCGTGTCGAGTGCGCAGGCGGAGGAGACCGTTGCCGAAGGCGTGCGCCGCGTTTGGCCCGATGCCCAGGTGGCCGCGTTGCCGCTGGCGGATGGCGGTGAGGGAACGCTCGATGCCATCGCCGCCTGCGGTGGCGAGCTTGTGACCTGCGAGGTGGCAGGTCCCTTGGGCGAGCGTGTGCCTGCCCGGATGCTGGTTGATGTCGAGCGCGAGTCCGCGGTCATCGAGATGGCCGAAGCCGCGGGCATCGGGTACTCGCCTTGCACGGAGTCGTCGGCGCTGGCTGCTACAACCTATGGCGTGGGTGGGCTGATGCTCCGTGCGGTTCGTGCCGGGGCAAAGACTATCTATATTGGCTTGGGCGGCAGCGCCACCAACGACGGTGGCGCCGGTATGCTGCAGGCGCTGGGCGCGCGTCTTGTCGATGAGCACGGCCGCGATATCGCTCCCGGTCTCGCGGGTCTCGAACACGTGGTGAGTATCGATTTGGCGCCAGCGCTTCGGGCGCTGAGCGGCGCGCGTGTCGTGGTGCTTTCCGATGTCGAGAATCCGCTTGTGGGACGCCGAGGCGCCCTAGCGGTGTTCGGTGGGCAGAAGGGCCTGCCGACGGATGATGCCGAGGCGCTGAGCAGGTGCGACAGCTGGATGGTCGACTACGGTCGCCTGCTCGATGCGGCGATTGCCGAGGCACGGGCTCAGGGGTTACTGCGCGTGCCCGAGGGTGCGCGGACGTTTGGCTCGGTGCTCGGCGTGCCCGGTGCCGGTGCCGCCGGCGGCCTGGGTGCCGCGCTGTTGGCGCTTGGCGCGGAGCTATGTTCGGGCGTGGAGACGGTGCTCGATCTCGTGGGATTTGACGAGCGCGCGCGCGATGTCGACCTGGTCATAACGGGCGAGGGTAATATGGATGAGCAGTCCGCCGCCGGTAAGGCGCCGGTGGGCGTGGCACGCCGCGCGAAGCGATATGGCAAGCCGGTGGTCGCCGTCGTGGGCGGTCGTGCCGTCAGCCTGGACACGGTGTATGAGCAGGGTATCGACTTGGTTTTGCCGATTTGCCGCAAGCCCATGGACCTGGAACAGGCACTCGATCCGCAAGAAGCCACAACCAACCTCATCTGTGCCGGCGAGTCAGCCGCCCAAGCCTACGACCTCGCCCGCCTCTAAAACCCATCCCCTCGATAAGTTGCGGTGAAATACGGAGTGTTTTTGCCTTTAAGGCGCCAATTCAGTCCGTATTCCACCGCAACTTCGTGAATGGTCATCCGAGGCTGGCCGCCTTGGGCCTTGGGTCGGACCGTTTGCCACGAAATGCGGCCATCTACTACGTTTAACCGAGCTACCTCGACCATCCCGGATTATGTGAAATTAAAACTGCAGGTAAACGGCTTGCCGATTTTCGAAAAGGCCGGCTATGGTTGACCCCTGCGGTCTAAACATAGTAGATAGGCCCTTTTCGTGGCGCAGTGTCAGACCAGTCTTTTTGGGACGGGGCTATTTTGACTATATGCCGATCTGATTGCCCAAGTAGTCAAAAAAGCCCCGTCCCAAATTAGCTACCTTGTGGGGCTGTGGGGATAAAGATTGCCGACGGTTTTATCCTGCCGAGCCCCTTTGATGGCGCGAATGGTTCGATTTGACGACCGAGTGGCAACCTGACGCGGAATGGCGGGTCGTTTAAATTGCTACACTTTTAAGCATATAGCGATGTCCTGCCTTGCGTTTTTGCGCGGGGGGTGTTCCTATAGTTTTGTCAACTGGGAAATGCTCTCCGTGCGACCGAATCGCGGCATGCTGACGCCAGGCCATTAGGCCGGTGGGCTTCAGTCTGCTCGGTGCGTTTCGGCTAGGCTGCGTAAGGCACCCTGTCTCGCATGACCGCGTAGATGACCTTCAG
>CABTZA010000238.1 GCA_902489225.1 uncultured Collinsella sp. | reverse complement strand
TTCGCGCTGGCGCGTTGCAGCGGCGGTTTTTGCGGTCTGTAGCTCGTCGCGCGCGGCATCGGCCTCTGCCGTCACGGCCTGATGGGCTCGCTTGGCGTCGGCGATGGGGGCCTGCGCCTGCTCGACGGCCTGCTCGGCTGCGGCAAGCGAGTGCTCAAGGTCGGCGGTGATGCGCGGGACATCTTCTTCGGCTTTTCGCAGGGCATCTGCCGTGTCGGAGATCTGCATCGAGAGCTCGCTGGTACGCACCGTATAGTTGGCGGGATTTGCCGAGGGATTGCGTTGCAGCTCGGCATACTCATGACGCAGTGTCTCGAGCTGGGCGCGCGTGGCGTCGACGGTTTGTTGTGCGGCGGCAATGCCGGCGTCTCGCTCGGCCTGCACCTTGTCGCGGATGCGCTTGGAATCCTCAAGACGGCGAACGAGGCGGTTGCCGGTCTCGCGCGAGCTCGCCTCGCGGGCCTCCACGGCATCGAGCGCGGCCTTCAGGCGGAGCTCGGTCGCGTCATCCTCTGTCTTCATTTGTTCGAGCTGACCCTTGAGCTCTGCTACTTTGGAAGCATGGACATCGCGATCGATTTCGGCTGCCGCAGCGGTCTTTTGCGCTGTGGCGATCGCCTGACGCTGGTCGGCGACGATCTGCTCGTAGCGGCCTGCGATATCCTGGCGCGCCTCGAGTTCCTCGGCCTGATCGGCAATGCGCTGCTCAAGTTCGGCCAGGTGGGCGCGGGCATCGGCAAGTGCCTTTTTCGCGGCGTTCATCTCGCGCATGGCCGAGGCACCCTGGGCGATAAAGGTGCCCACGGCGTTCGCAGTGTTCGAGACAGCGGTCCCCAGATCGCGGCTCGCGGCGGGGGAGTGCGGGGCGGTCGGGCGAGCGGTGTCGGCAGCGTCCGCATCGGCAGCCTGCGGCGCGGCGATATTGCCGGTACCGCCCTCGACCACAGAAAAGCCTGCTGCGTGCGGATCGACCGCATCGGCGCCAATCGTGGGGTGCTCGAGCTGCAGAAACGAGGGCATGGTGCTGCCCTGGTCGGCAACCGGAGTCTCGCCGGGCACAAAGGTCGAGGCCGCCTCGGCGGCCTCCTCTTCCTCGGCATCAATATCGGCATCGGCGACGGCGTCTTTCATCGCTTTGACAGCATCCATCATGGAGTCCATGACGGCATCGAGCTCTTCTTCCGAAGACACCTCGATGGGGCCCGCTGCTTGCGGGACGTCGTCCTGAGCGGGCGCATCGTCGTTTTGCTCATCGGCGTTTTCTGTTTCGGGGGTTTCCGCCGTAGCGCTTTCGTCCAAGATGGGGTCGTCGATGTCGATACCATCGCAGGTCACAGCGTCAGTATCTGCGGTGACGTCTGCGGAATCATCAATATGCTGTTGAGTCTGGGGGTCCAGCTCGTCTGTCATAGGCATGTGCTCCTCATCGTTGTTTGTCACCCTATGATAAAGTCTCGCGCCGACATCCCGCGCGCCGCAGCAAAGTTTCAAAACGTGTTCGATGGCTCGATCTGATAACAATAACTCGGCCGCTTTATCCAGTTTGCACTTGACAATCCCTTCGCCGAACGACGTGGTGCCGTTCGCCTACCGCGGTCTTTTATTTTCGCTTGAACACGCTAAAGTTGCATCTCAGCTTTTGGCGCGTGAAGTTGGACACGCGCAGTCGGCGGGCGTGCCCGTCGCGATTTGAAAGGACTTTGTATGGGACTTTTCACTGGTAAGACCGTGATCGTCACCGGCGGCGGCAAGGCCACGCTCAAGGACGGTTCCGCTGGCTCCATCGGCTACGGCATCGATATCGCATTTGCCAAGGAGGGCGCGAACCTCGTCATCACCGGCCGCAACGTTGCCAAGCTCGAGGCCGCCAAGGAGTCTCTCGAGGCCGAGTACGGCGTCAAGGTTCTGCCTGTTCAGGCCGATGTCTCGGCTGGTCAGGACAACGAGGCCGTCGTCCAGAACGTCATCGACAAGGCCATTGAGGAGTTCGGCCGCATCGACGCCGTCGTCAACAATGCTCAGGCCAGCGCCTCGGGCGTGACCATCGCCGATCACACCATGGACCAGTTTAACCTGGCCATTTACTCCGGTCTGTATGCTACCTATCTGTACATGCAGAAGGCCTATCCGCACCTGAAGGAGACCAAGGGCTCCGTGGTCAACTTTGCCTCGGGCGCCGGCCTGTTTGGCAACTATGGCCAGTGCAGCTATGCTGCCGCCAAGGAGGGCATCCGCGG
>CABTZA010000237.1 GCA_902489225.1 uncultured Collinsella sp. | reverse complement strand
TGTTGCGCTTGCAGTGGCGAGCGTCTTTGTCGTAGCGATAGCTGGCTGCTCCGGGTCGAATGACGGAGCCTCGACGTCTGCATTAGAAGGTCTGGACGCCTCGCAAGTCAAAGACGACGATCTTAAGACGCTCAACGTCGGAAGCGACCTCTATCCACCGTTTGTGTATACCGACGAGTACGGCGATATCGTTGGCCTGGATGTCGAGATATTGACCGAGGCTTTGGCCCGCATTGGTTACAAGCCAAAGTACCAGCTGATCGATTGGGAGAAGAAGAAAGAGCTGCTGGCGAGCGGCGAGCTCGATTGCGTCATGGGCAGCTTTAGCATGACGGGTAGCGAAAACGAGTATCGTTGAGCCGGCCCGTACCTTGCGAGCCGCCAGGTGGTCGCGGTCGATCCCCAGAGCGATATCTATACGCTTGCCGATCTTGAGGATAAGATCGTGGCGGTTCAGTCCACCACCAAGCCCGAGGGCATTTTGCTCAATCGCACAAATGAAAGCGTTCCGCAGATCAAGGAACTCTACTGCTTTTCGGACCGTTCATGCCTGAACCCGGCGCTCGTCGAAGGCCTGGTCGACGCCATCGCCGCGCATGAGTCCTTGCTGCTCACCTACGAAAAAGACTATGGCGTAACGTATCGCATTTTGGATGAGCCGCTGCTAGAGGTTGGTTTGGGCACTGCTTTCGATATCAACGATACGCGCGGCATCGACGTCAAGCTCACTCATGCCTACCAAGAAATGCTTGCCGATGGCACCATGGAACGCCTGGTGTCAAAGTACTTTGATGACCCTTCGCCATTTTTGAATGTGGAGGGTCTGTCATGATCGATGTGCCTGACCACGCCGCTCAGGAGCGGGGCAATCGTTCGGCAGGGGCATGGCTCCTTGTCGCTCTGCTGGGGATAGTGCTCTCGGTTGTTGCCGGCATGATGAGCTACGGTTACATGACGGCCCAAGCCGAGCAGCGCTTTGCCGACGTTGTCGATTACGTGGCGACGCAGAGCCTTTCCTACGATGCATTCAACAGCGCCTATACGACCAAAAACCTGATTCGCGTTATGGAGATCGCCGGAGAGGCTGCCCGCGATATGGAGCGCGACGGTTCGGTGGATAGCGCCATGCTGGAGCAATACGCCGACCAGTTCAACGTGAGCGCGTTGATCGTGACAGACGCATCGGGCAATTTGGTGTCCGAGTCCTCGACGGGCGATGTGGGCTACGAGTCGCTCGCTACGTATCTCAAAGAATCACCCGTGCTGGAGGTGGCAACTCATCCGCTTAAGTCCTATACCGCCCGCATCACGCTTGCGGATGATTCGGTCGCAGACATTGGCTGCGTGACTCGGCAGGATGGCGAGGGCATCGTTATCGCGGTAAGGCATCAGAGCGCGAAGGCGGTTGCAAGCAATACACTCAAACTGCAGAGTTTGCTCGAAGGCTATGAAACCATCGATAGCGGCAATATCGTGATCGAAAGCGACGGCAAGGTCGTTGCGACCAATGCCGTTGAACCCACTGTATTGGGCGTATTCGATCTGCCTGCGACGGACGTCTTCATTGTCGACGGTATTAAGGATCGATGCCTGGCCGGTAAGGTCAAATTGATTAACGCCGACGGCGAGTGGTATTTGGGCACATTTGGAAAAGCGCACAAATTCTATGTGTACACCTATGCTCCGGCGCGGCGTTACTTCGAGGTCGTCGCGGCTGTTGCTGCCGGCGTGCTGGCGCTCTACAGCGGTTTTATAGCCGTTGTTGTGATGGTGCGTCGCCGCGCTGATCGCCGACGTTTGACGGACTTGCTGCAGCAGGAGCGCGACTATGGCGACAAGCTGGCAAAGGCGGCGCGTGAGGCCTCGTCTGCCAACTCGGCAAAGACAGAGTTTCTGCGTCGCATGAGCCACGATCTGCGCACGCCCATCAACGGCATTCGCGGCATGGTCGAGGTTGGCGATGCCAATGCGGACGATCTGCAAAAGCAGACTGAGTGCCGCTCGAAAATCTGGACGGCATCGGGACTGCTGCTCGACCTTGCCAACGAGGCACTCGATATGAGTCGCCTGGAGAGCGGGCAGGTCGACCTGAACCTCGTACCCACAAATTTGGTGGCACTCAACTGTGAAGTGCGCGATATTCTGGAGCGCCAGGCCGAGGAGCGTCTGGTGACAATTATCTGCGACCAGCAGACCCTTAATCATCCCTATGCTCGGGTGAGCGTGACGCACCTCAAGCGCT
>CABTZA010000236.1 GCA_902489225.1 uncultured Collinsella sp. | reverse complement strand
GGGGGGGGGGGAGGGGGGCGCGGGGCCCCCCGCCCCGGCCTCTTTTTATGAAAAAAATTAAGAAGGGGCCCCGGTGGGAAAGGCGGCCGGGGCGGGCCCCTGCTGTTAGCTTGTGGCACTGAATAGTTTAGGCTTCGTCGACGATCTTAAGGCCGCGCGTGTGATCGATCTCGTTGAGGAGGTTAACGCGACGCTCGTGACGACCACCCTCAAACTCGGCGTCGAGCCACTCGTCGACAATCATCTTGGCGAGTTCGGAGCCCACGACGCGGGCGCCAAAGGCGAGCACGTTGGTATTGTTGTGCATGCGGGAGAGTTTGGCGCTGAAGGGCTCGGAGCACACGACGGCGCGTACGCCCTCGACCTTGTTGGCAGCCAGGCTGATCCCGACGCCGGTGCCACAGATGAGGATGCCCAGGTCGACGTCGTCGTTGGCAACGGCCTTACCCACCTTGTAGCCGGCGATAGGGTAGTCAAAGCTCTCGGAGGTGTCGGTGCCAAAGTTCACGACCTCGCAGCCGCGCTCCTTCAGGTGCTCGGAAATGATGTTCTTGAGCTCGACGGCGGCGTGGTCGTTACCGATACCGATCTTCATGGATGGTTCCTCTCTGGTCTGTGCGGCGCAAATGCTAAAGGTGTTTACCGCGTTCGACTGCATAATAGCGCGACTTTTGCGTAAACGCTCGAGCGTTTTTTGGTCAAACGCTTTAGCGGGCAACGAGACTTGCTTCTCGTGAATGAATGTCGTCAGTTTGCGCTTGAGCGCCGTCTGCCGGAACCATGGTTGCGGTTTTTGATGCATTGTTATCAAATAAAGGAGGTAACTTTTTTGAGAGCCCCGCCCGTTATGCAAGCAGGAGATACATATGCCTACCGATTCCATCCGTGATGCCGCGTTTTGCGATGTTTTGAACCGCGAACTTGTCTGTGCACTCGGCTGCACCGAGCCCATTGCCGTTGCCTATGCAGCGGCGCTGGCGAGCCAGACGCTCGGTTGCGAGCCCGATCATATGGATGTTGCCTGCTCGGGCAACATCATCAAGAACGTCAAGAGCGTGACCGTGCCCAACTCGGGCGGAATGCATGGTATTGAAGCCGCGGCCGTGCTGGGTGCCGTGGGCGGCGACGCCAAGAGCGCGCTCGAGGTGCTCGAGAGCGTCGATGACGCGGACCGCGCCCGCGTGGCCGAGCTGCTTGCCGATGCGGACTACTGCGATGTGTCGCTTGTCGAGGGTGTGCCCAACCTCTACATCAAGGTGACTGCGACGGCCGGGGGCCATACCGCGGTCGTCGAGATTACCGACCACCACACCAATGTCACGTGCCATACGCTCGACGGTATTCCGGTATGCGGTAAGTCGGCGGGGGAGTGCGCCGCCTGCGCCGAGCGCGTGGTGGCCGAGCGTGCGGCAGATAACGCCGACACGTCCATGTCGATCGAGACCATCATCGACTTTATCGAGGACGGTGACATTGAGGACGCCCGCGCTGCCGTTGAGCGTCAGATTGAGCTGAATGGCGCGATCAGTGCTGAGGGCCTCGCGCACGCTTGGGGCGCCGAGGTGGGCCGTACGCTGCTGGGTGCTCGTGCCGATGACGTCGCCTGCCGCGCCCGTGCCCGTGCGGCCGCCGGGTCCGACGCCCGCATGAACGGTTGCGCGCTGCCGGTCGCCATTGTGTGCGGCTCGGGCAATCAGGGCATTACCTGCGCATTGCCCGTCATGGAGTATGCCGAGTACCTGCGTTGCGACCACGAGCGCCTGGTGCGCGCCGTGATGCTGTCCGATCTTATCGCCGTACATATCAAGAGCTATATTGGTGCGCTCTCGGCGTTTTGCGGTGCTATTTGCGCCGCGTGCGGCGCCGGCGCCGCGATTACCTGGCTGTGTGGCGGCACGCGCGAGCAGATCGGCGCGACAGTCTCGAACACGCTCGGCAACGTTGGCGGCATCGTGTGCGATGGCGCCAAGGCGAGTTGCGCGGCTAAGATTTCCGCTGCCGTTGATGCTGCGATTCTGGGCCACGATATGGCCATGCAGGGCCGCGGCTTCCGCGCCGGCGAGGGTCTCATTCAGGATACCGTCGAGCAGACGATTGCCAGCATGGGCTACGTGGGCCGCGTGGGCATGAGGGACACCGACATCGAGATCCTCAACATCATGATCGGTAAAACCCAGGTTTGTTAGTTACGCGGTTTTACCAAACCGCGTAACCAGTCGACGCTGCAAACGCCCCTAAGCGGCAATCTG
>CABTZA010000235.1 GCA_902489225.1 uncultured Collinsella sp. | reverse complement strand
GTCACCACGGGCAGGGTCGGGCCCTTTGCCTTATGGCGAATCGCGATGTTGCCCGAAGCCATGTTGGGGATCATCATCGCGATCATGTAGGGCGATGCGCGACGAGGCCCGCGATCGGCAATCGTATGGACGTTGTCAACAAGCGTCTGCATGCCGCCCACGCCCGAGCCCACATAGACACCCAGACGATCGCGATCGACCGCGCCCTCAACATCGAGGCCCGCATCGTGCATGGCCTCGTCCGACGCCGCCATCGCAAACTGAACACAGGGGTCCAGGTGCTTGGCGTCACGCTTACCAAAGTACTCGTTGCCGTCAAAACCCTTGACCTCGGCCGCCACCTTAACGGCAAACGCATCGGTATCGAAGTGCGTGATCGGGCCGATGCCGCACGTGCCGGCGCACATGGCCGCCCAGGTAGCAAGCGCCGTGTTACCGAGCGGCGATACGGCACCGATACCGGTGATTGCAACTCTCTGTTCCATCATGGTCTCCTCATTCAAGCCGTTGTTCGGCCCTAGTTTCTACATCGCCATTCCGCCGTCGACGCGCACGATCTCGCCCGTAATGTAGGCAGCCGCATCACTCGCCAAAAAGCGCACCACGCCGGCCACTTCCTTGGGGCGCGCCATGCGCTTTAGGGGAATCTGCTCCTCGGTTGCCGCGCGAACCTTCTCCGAAAGCTTTGCCGTCATATCGGTCTCGACAAACCCGGGGGCGACCGCGTTCACTCGTACGCCGCGGGACGCAAGCTCGCGCGCTACCGCCTTGGTCAAACCGATGACGCCCGCCTTGGAGGCTGCATAGTTGGCCTGCCCGGCATTGCCCATCAGGCCCACAACCGAGCTCATGTTGATGACGCAACCGCCGCGCTGACGCATAAAGGTCTTGGTGAGCGCGCGCGTCGTATTGAACGTGCCCTTGAGATTGACATCGAGCACGCGGTCGAAGGCATCGTCACCCATACGCATGAGCAGGCCGTCGCGCGTGATGCCGGCGTTGTTGACGAGCGCCCAAATGGAGCCAAAGTCGTTGAGGACCGTCTCCATGCATGCGTTGACGGCAGCGGGGTCGGCCACATCGCATTGATACGCGCGAGCTGTGGCACCAGCGGCCTCGCAGGCTTCGCACGTCTCGCGCGCCGCATCGCCGCCACCGGCATAGACGACGGCGATATCAAAGCCGTCCTCCGCCAGACCGACAGCGCAGGCGCGGCCGATACCCCGCGAGCCGCCCGTGACCAGTGCCACGCGACGTGAGTCGTTGCGCTCGAGCGCGCCGTTGTTCAAGTTGCCCATGTCATTCCTTTCGGGTTACAGCCCTGTGGACTATGCGAGCTCGTCGGCAATAGCTGCGACCTGCTCGGCCGTTTCGCACGAATACACGCGAACGTCGCTCAGCGTACGCTTGACCAGGCCCGACAGCGTTTTGCCGGGGCCGACCTCAATAAACGCATCGATGCCTTGATCCTGCAGAGCATGCAGCGTGTCGACCCAGCGCACGGCATGACTCACCTGGTTGGCCAAGACATCCGATGCCGCTCGCGGGTCCGCCGGATAAGGTGCCGCCGTCATATTTGCCATAACAGGAATGAGCAACGGGGACGGCGCGTGACCGGCCTCGATATATGCAGCAAGGCCACAGGTCGCCTCGGCCATATAGGGGCTATGGAATGCACCCGACACCGCGACCTTCATGGCACGACCGCCAGCCTCTTTTACCAGGACGTCGAGGGTCTGCAACGCATCGGGCGCTCCGGCCACAACCGTCTGCTGGGAACTGTTGTAGTTGACCGGCCAGCAGTCCTCGCCGGCCTGTTTTGCCAGGCCCTCAACTTGCGCTGCATCGAGCTTGATGACGGCGCGCATGCCGCCCGGATGGCGCTCGGCAGCCGCGGCCATCAGCGCCGCGCGCTCGCACAGGAGCTCAAAGCCCGCTCGCGTATCGAACGCCCCCGCAAAGGTGAGCGCGGCGACCTCGCCCAGCGAGAATCCCGCACAGGCGGCAGGCACCACGCCGCGCTCGCGCAGGGCGACGGCGACAGCCAAGTCGTGCACGAACACGCAAGGCTGCGTGTTCTCGGTCTGCGAGAGCTCCTCCTTGGAGGCGCTCCGGCACTGCTCGCTCGTCCCCGGGCGCACCTCATCGGCAATGGCGAACACCTCGGCAGCCGCCGGCGATGTCTCGATCAAGTCGACGCCCATCGCGGGGTGCTGGGCACCCTGGCCGGCAAACAAAAACGCTACGCCACCCATGCGCACGCACCCTTCAGGACGTGCTCGGCGCCATCGACCAGGTCGTC
>CABTZA010000234.1 GCA_902489225.1 uncultured Collinsella sp. | reverse complement strand
GGGGGGGGAGAAGGGGAGGGGGTAGGCCCAAAAGGGGGGGCCGGGGGGAAGGCTCCCGGCGCCCCCGCTTCGTTTCGTTCCAGTATGTTCGGCTAGTCCTCGAGCAGGTCCTCGATAAAGCCGACGCGGTAGTTTTTGAAGATGACCTCGCCGCCGTCTTGCGTGGCGTCCAGGTCGACATCGCCCATGATGCCAAAATCGTGGTCGCCATCCTCGTCGGCAAAGATCTGGTGCACGTGCCATACGTGCGCGGTCTTCTCGTCGGACTCGTCAATGGAAAACATCGCGGCGCTGCGGGCATCTCCGTCGGTGAGGATTTCTTCGTGCTGCTCGTGGTAAGCGTCGAGTGCTTTTTGCCAGCGGATCTCGCTCATGCCCCAGTCGTCGTCGAGCTCGCCCAGGTCGCGAACGTGCTCGCGGGCGGCAAGGGCCACGCGGCGGAAGAGTGCGTTGCGCACCAGCAGCGTGCAGCCGCGGCGGTCCGCAACGACTTCGTCGATGCCCTGCGGCGGTGCGGCGTCGAGTGCAGCGGGGTTGCCGGCGTTCTCCCACTCGTCCACCAGGCTCGAGTCCACCGAACGCACCACAAAGCCCAGCCACGAGATGATGTCGCGCAGGCGCTCGTCGCGCTTCTCGATCGGTACGGTGCGATCGAGGGAACGGTAGGCCTCTGCCAGGTAGCGCAGCAAAATGCCCTCGGAGCGGGCGATGCCGAGCTTTTGAATGTAACCCTTAAAATCGCTCGCGCTCTCCAGCATATCGCGCAGGACGCTCTTGGGCGAGAGCTGGTAGTCGTTGGCCCAAGGTACTTCCTGGCAGTACTTGTCGAAGGCGGCATCGAGCAAATCCTCGAGCGGCTTTTCGTAGGTGACATCCTGGATGCGCTCCAAGCGTTCCTCATATTCGACGCCGTCGGCTTTCATCTCGGCCATAGCGCGGTCGCGCGCGGCGCGCTCCTGCGCGCGCAGCACCTGCTTGGGATCCTCGAGCGTTGCCTCGACCATCGAGATCAGATCCATGGTATAGGCCTCGTTCTCGGGGTCGAGCAGCTCCAACGCGGCAAGCAAGAACGGCGAGAGCGGCTGATCGAGTGCGAAGTCCTCGGGCAGATCGACCGTCAGCGCATAGTCGATGTCTGGTGCGGCGTCAGTCGGGGCGTCAGGCGCGGGCGGCACCTCGGTGCGAACGACGACGCCGGAATCGATGAGCGTGGCGAAGATTTCGTCGGCGCGAACCTCGAGCTTAGCCTTTTCCTCGGAAGTCTGCAGGCTCGTCTCGATGAGGTCGTGTACGCGGGCTCGGGCATCGCCGCCCTGCTCGACCACGCTAATCACCATGGAGTGCGTGATGCGCAGGCGCGGCTTGAGCGTCTCGGGCTGCGTCTCAATCAGACGCTCAAAGGTCTGCTTGTTCCAGGTGACAAAACCCTCGGGGGCCTTTTTCTTTTTAATCTTACGGAGTTTTTTGGGGTCGTCGCCCGCCTTGGCCATGAGCTTGGCGTTCTCGATCTCGTGCTCCGGGGCCTCGGCGATGACCATGCCCTCGGTATCGAAGCCCGAGCGGCCGGCGCGGCCGGCTATCTGATGGAACTCGCGGGCGCGCAGGCGACGCATCTTGTAGCCGTCGAACTTGGTGAGCGCAGTGAGAACCACGGTGTGGATGGGCACGTTGATACCGACGCCGAGTGTGTCGGTGCCGCAAATGACGGGCAGTAGGCCCTGCTGCGCCAGGCGTTCGACCAGTAGGCGATAGCGCGGCAGCATACCGGCGTGGTGCACGCCGACGCCGCAGCCAAGCAAACGCTTGAGGATCTTGCCGAAGGCCGTCGAGAAGCTCGTGCCCTTGGCCGCCTCCTTGATGGCCTCGCGCTGCTCCTTGCTGGCAATGCCAAAGTTGGCGAGCGACTGTGCCGTCGCAAGGGCGGCATCCTGGCTAAAGTGCACGATATAGAGCGGGGCCTCTCCGCCGCGCATCGCGAGCTCGACGGTGCCCTCGAGGGAGGTCGTCACGTAGTCGTAGCTCAGCGGCACGGGGCGTGGGGCATCGACGACCAAGTCGCAGGTAGCGCCGGTGTGTTCCTCGAGTGAGGCGGCGATGGCAGTAACATCGCCGAGCGTGGCGCTCATGAGCATGAATTGCGTGTGGGGCAGGGTGAGCAGTGGCACCTGCCAGGCCCAGCCGCGGTCGGGGTCGGCAAAATAGTGGAACTCGTCCATGGCCACGCAGCCCACATCGGCGTCCTCGCCCTCGCGCAGCGCATCGTTGGCAAGGATTTCGGCCGTGCAGCAGATGACGGGCGCCTTGGTGTTGAT
>CABTZA010000233.1 GCA_902489225.1 uncultured Collinsella sp. | reverse complement strand
TATATCCATCTCAATCCCGTGAAAGGTGCGCTCGACTCACTCGAGGCGTACCGCTGGTCAAGCTACAAGGCATATGAGCTGGGCTATGATCCCTTTGACATCTGTGATGCGGCTCCTATGCTCGATATTGTCGGAGGCTCCCGTTGCTATTGCGAGCATCTCGAGAAAGTTGCCGGGCGCATCTGGTCAGTAGAGGTTCTTCCACGCCGGCGGATCCCCGATGAGGAGGCCCTTTCCGTTGCGCACGAAGTCCTGCCGAGCATAGATCCTGCGCTGCTCAAGGCCCTGCCGCGACTCGAGCGTGATGCGTGTCTGCTGAGGCTCAGGCGGGCACATCTCACGGTCAAGCAAATTGCCCGTATCACCGGTATCGGCGCTACAAGCGTGACCAAGGCCACTGCAGGCTGGAAGGAGGCTGCGTGAGGCTGGGCAGGACCTGATCATGGCGCCGCATGTGTACGTCATGTCTGTCCCCAATGCGTGAAAGCACTCATCTAAGTCTGTCCCCAATGAGCGCCCAATGAGCACAAAAAAGCGCCCTCCGTAGGGGAGGACGCCTTTGGTAAGTTCTATATGAACGCGAGGTCTTTGACCCGGAGAGTCCGAGGTACTTGTTGGTAAGACCTTATTTAGGAGCGCGCAACCTTGCCAGACTTGAGGCAGGTGGAGCAAACGTTCATCTTGCGACGGTGACCATCGACGACAACGTAGACGCGCTGGATGTTGGGGCGGAACTTACGGTTGGTGACGCGGTGAGAGTGGCTGATGGAGCGACCGGCAACGGGGTGCTTACCGCAAACTTCGCAAACTTTGGACATAACTGACCCTCCTTGGGCGACAAACGAACATGTCGCGTTAACAAACAAGCCTGAACTATAGCACAGAAGTCGCTCCCTGTGCGCAATCTACACAGAGATATTCCTCTTTTGGCGATAGTGCCCACGCCACGGCCCTGGACGTAGATCCGATTTGCGTGCAGCAGAGGGGATTATGCCAGCTCGTGCGTGCGTTTTCAAGCTCGTCCCACAAATATATATAGGTTTATGGAGCATTGGGCTCCGTTTACGGATTGCTCTGTATTTATGCTCGCAATTAAGCTCGAGGTTGGCTACACTATCCCTTGACCATTAAAGGGGTACGAGATACCCACATGGAATTACATAGCTGCCATGCGAGCAGCCTTTCCTGTGGGTGTCTGGTCCGCTTTAAGCGGTCGGGCATCTATTTTTTTGACTGTGTCAGCAGTCAAGACATGTGAGGAAGGAGATCGATGGGCACGACTTCCCCCAAGGCGGTCATCATGGACGAGACCGCCGTCAATCGAGCGATGACCCGCATCGCGCACGAGATTCTCGAGCGCAACGAGGGCTGTGAAGACCTCGCTCTGGTCGGCATCGTCACGCGCGGCGACCTTCTGGCAAAGAAGCTCGCCGAGGAGATCAAGGAGATCGAGGGCGTCGAAGTTCCGCTCGGCAGCCTGGACATCAGCTTCTACCGCGATGACTATGCGACCAATTTCGCTCCCGCGATCCACGCCACCAACATTCCCTTTAGCGTCGACGGCAAGCGCGTCGTGCTGGTGGACGACATCCTGTACACGGGTCGTACCATCCGCGCTGCTCTGGACGCCGTCATGGACCTGGGCCGTCCGAACCGTATTGAGCTGGCAGTTCTCGTTGACCGCGGTCACCGCGAGCTCCCCATCTCGCCGGACTTTGTCGGCAAGAACGTTCCCTCGTCGCATGAGGAGAACGTGCACCTATATATGAAGGAAGTCGACGGCCACACCGCCGTCGAGATTAACGACGTCGCGCCGGGTTCCCACGTGGGCTCCGCGCCGCTGGGAGGTGAGTAGTACCGTGGCGTTCAACCATAAGCACCTGATCGACATTACCGAGTACTCCGAAGAGGACATCAAGCTCATCCTCGAGACCGCCAAGGCGTTCTCTGAGGTCAACGAGCGTGCGATCAAGAAGGTCCCCACGCTCAAGGGTAAGACCATCGTCAACATGTTCAACGAGCCCTCGACGCGCACCCGTAGCTCCTTCGAGCTCGCCGAGAAGCGTCTTTCGGCCGACAGCCTCAACTTTGGCGGCTCCTCGACCTCCACGGTCAAGGGCGAGAGCCTCGTCGACACCGTCGAGACCCTCAACGCCTATAAGATCGACTGCATCGTCGTGCGCGATAAGCACGCCGGTGCTCCCTACATCGTCACGCAGAACTCGCCCGCGAGCGTCATCTGCGCCGGCGACGGCAAGCACAACCATCCCACGCAGGCCCTGCTCGACCTGTACACCATCTGGGAGCACAAGGGTGACTTCCACGGTCTGAAGGTCGC
>CABTZA010000232.1 GCA_902489225.1 uncultured Collinsella sp. | reverse complement strand
GCGGTGCCAAAGCCCAGGCACACGTCCACATCAACACTCTGCTCGGCAAGCATACCGGCAAGACACAGCACAGGCGGAACGCCGATGCCACCGGCGACGAGCAGGGACTTCCTGGTGCCCTCGGGTACCATCCAGCCACGGCCACCGGGGCCCAGCAGGTTAGAGGTGGAGCCAGAGCCCATCTGGGACAAACGACGGGTATCGTCGCCCACGACGGCGTACCACAGCTCGACGGTGCCGGCCTCGGCGTCGGCGCGGTAGTAGCTCAGGGGCACGCGAAGCAGCGAGGACGCATCGCCGGGTACGGCGATGTTCACAAACTGACCGGGCTTGAGCGCACTTGCAAGCTTGGGGGCCGAGATGACGAGCGAGAAGATGCCGTCGGCAATCTCCCGGTTCGAGACGACCTCGAAGTCGTGCATGCGTGCAGTGGAAGGTGTGGGCATAGACGCTCCAATCCCCCATGCGGTTGCATGGTCCAAACTAATAGAAAGCGCGGCACCGCAAGGGCGCCGCGCACAAAAGCGATAAGGCTATGCTAGCAGATGCAGCCGTCGGCAAGCGTCTGCTTACCGCCGACAAACACATCGGTGGCACGACCGGTGAGCGTGCGGCCGGCAAAACCGGAGTTCTCGGCGCGCGACTCGTAACCGTCCTCGCCAACCGTCCAGGTTGCGGAGGGGTCGAACACGGTCAAGTCGGCAACGGAGCCCGCCTTGACCTGAACCTGGTCGAGACCCAGGATCTCACGCGGCTTGATGGCCATGAGCTCGACCATGCGGCCCATGCTCATCTTGCCCGTGTTGACCAGCTCGGTGAGTACGAGCGACAGCGAGGTCTCGAGGCCGATCATACCAAAGGGCGCAAGCTCGAACTCACGGGCCTTCTCCCACGGGGTGTGAGGAGCGTGATCGGTGACGATAACGTCGACGGTGCCGTCGATGACGCCCTGACGGATGGCCTCGGCATCCTCCTCGGTACGCAGCGGCGGGTTGACCTTGAGCGAGGTGTTGTAGGTCTCGTCCAGGTCGTTCTCGGTCAGGAACATGTGGTGCGGGGTGGCCTCGCAGGTAACCTGAACGCCAGCGGCCTTACCGGCACGCACGAGCTCGAGACCGTGAGCGGTGGAGATGTGCTGGATGTGCAGCTTGGCACCGGTCAGCTTGGCGATCTCGATGTCGCGAGCGATCTGGAGCTCCTCGCCGGCAGCCGGCCAGCCCTCGAGAGCCAGACGGGTCGAGACCTTGCCCTCGTTGATCTGGCCGTGGCCGACCAGGTCCTCGTCCTGGCAATGGCTCATAAAGACCTTGCCGAACATCTTGCCGTAGTCCATGCAGCGACGGAGCATACCCGCGCCCTGCACGCCGCGACCGTCGTCGGTGAAGGCGACGGCGCCGTGGGCGACCATATCGCCCATCTCGGACATGGCCTCGCCCTTAAGACCGCGGGTCATGGCGCCCGACGGATAGACGCGGCAGTGACCGACCTCGGCAGCGCGGGACTTGACGAACTCCACGACGGTGCCGTTATCGGTGACGGGATCGGTGTTGGGCATGGCGCACACGCCGGTAAAGCCGCCCTTGGCAGCTGCGCGGGTGCCGCTCTCGATGTCCTCTTTGACCTCGTAGCCGGGCTCGCGAAGGTGAACGTGCATATCCACCAGGCCAGGGACGAGGTACTTGCCGGAAAGGTCGCGGACCTCGGCTCCCTCGACGGCGAGATTCTCGCCGACCTCGGCGATCTTGTCGCCGTCAATCAGGACGTCAACGACACCGTCAAGCTCGACGGACGGGTCGACGACGTGGGCATTCTTAAGAAGCAAGGCCATTATCGGCACCTCCAAGCAGCAGATACAGGATAGCCATACGCACGCAGATACCGGCGTAGACCTGCTCCAGGATGACGGAGCGTTGCGGGTGGTCGGCCATATAGGAGTCGAACTCGACGCCGCGGTTGATGGGGCCCGGGTGGCAGATAATCGCGTCGGGCTTCATGAGCTTCTCGCGGTCCTTGGTCAGACCGAAGAGCTTGTGGTACTCACGAATGGTCGGGAACGGGGCACCCTCGAGACGCTCCTGCTGCACGCGCAGCATGTAAACGACGTCCAGCTCGGGCAGGACGGAATCGAGGTCGCTCGTCACGTGGTCGCAGCCCAGGACCTCGGGCGCCGGCGGCAGCAGCGTGCCGGGGGCGACGGCGTAGGTCTCGCAGCCCATGATCTTAAGGGCGGGAATCAGCGAGCCGCAGACGCGGGAGTGCGCGATATCGCCGACGACGGCGACCTTCAGACCGTGGAAGTCACCCTTGTGCTCCCAGATGGTGTACAGGTCGAGCAGGGCCTGCGTGGGATGGTTGTGCTTGCCGTCGCCGGCGCAGATGACGCTCGCGGGCGAGTT
>CABTZA010000231.1 GCA_902489225.1 uncultured Collinsella sp. | reverse complement strand
TCTAAAAAGAAACTGAGCCAATACGAGCGCTTGGCGGGTACGCTTCGCGACCGCATCGCCGCCGGCATCTACGCACGCGGAGACAAGCTGCCGTCCGAGATGGAGCTCATGGACGAATCGGGGCTGTCGCGCAGCACCGTGCGCCACGCCCTTAAGGTTCTTGTTGATGAGGGCCTGGTGCGCACCGAGCGCGGGCGTGGCGCCTTTGTGGCCGACACGCCCGCGCTCCACGAGAACAACCTAGTGTTTTCGAGCTATACCAAGCAGGTCGAAGGTCAGGGCATGAAGCCCACCACGCGCACCGTGGACTCGGGCTTTGCCAAGGCGGCCGGCAGCATAGCTAAGTTCTTTGACGCCGCCGTGGGCAGCAAGCTCGTCAAACTTGTCCGCCTGCGCTACCTGGACGACGTGCCGCTGTGCCTGGAGACCACCTACCTGCCGCCAAGCTTCGAGACGCTCATCGATCGCGATATCAACGGTTCGCTCTACGCGACGCTGCGCCAAGAATTCCATCGCGCGCCAGCACAGGGACATAAGACCTTTGAGGTGTGCTATGCCTCGCAAAACGAGGCGTTTTTGCTCAACGTCGAGCGCGGGCAGGCGCTGATCCTGATCACCGACTACGTCTACGACACCGACGGCCGACCGCTCCATGTCTCTAAGCGCATCCAACGCACCGACCGCGCCAAATACACCGAGCCAATCGGCTAACCTGCCAAAATAAACCTGTCCCTAAATGGTAGGTTTGGGGAGGTCGGGGAACCAGGTTGGTTTGGGTTGGTTGGACGTGCGCTCGGCCAGGACCAACTCCATCCAGCACATGTCGTACCAGCGGCCAAACTTTTGGGCACAGCGATCGAAGGCGCCCACCAAGCGATATCCCATATGGGCATGGAAGTCCTGGCTATTGTGCGTTAGATACTCGTCGTCCTTGTCGTGCGGCACGGCGATGAGCGCGCACATATTGGTGATGCCCATCGCGATTAGGCACTGCTTGAGCGCATCGTGCAGCTTGCGACCCAGCCCGCCATGGCGCACATCGCGTGCCAGGTAGATCGACGTCTCGACCGACCAGTCGTATGCCTCGCGGCTGTTAAGCGGACTCACGTAGGCATAGCCTACCGGACGCCCGTCCAACTCCATCACCAAATACGGATAGCGCTTGAGCGTACGCTCGATGCGCCCGGCGAACTCCTCAACGCTCGGCACCTCGTATTCGCAGGTAATCGCCGTCTGGCGCACATACGGCTCATAGATGGCAAGCAACGCCGGCGCATCATCGGGCGTCGCCAGGCGAATCGTCGGCTCGGACATCTCGGTCATACAACCCTTCTCCCCAAAAGCAAAGGCCGCCCTGCGCCAAACCCAAGCGCAAGGCGGACCTCTTCGTCACGTCAACCTACAGAACCGCCGCTAACGCGTCGATGTCCTCCTGCGTCGTGGCCCAGCTGGTGCAAAAGCGCACCACTGTATGAGTATCGTCGTACTTTTCCCAGTACTCGATCGCCGCATGCTCGCGAATGCGGGCCATGTCCTCGTTGGGCAGAATCACGAACTGCTGGTTTGTGGGCGTCTCCAAGAAGAACTGGTAGCCGCGCTCGTGCAGCACGCGACGCAGCGCCTGAGCGGTCTCAATCGCCTGGCGACCAATCTCAAAATACAGGCCGTCAGTAAAGAGCGCCTCAAACTGCACGCCCGTCAGGCGGCCCTTGGCCAACAGCGCGCCGTGCTGCTTAATACGCGGAATGGGATGCGCCGGGGCGTGCATGCCGCAGAACACCACAGCCTCGCCGCAGAGCGCACCGCACTTGGTGCCGCCGATGTAGAACACGTCACACAGCTGCGCCAGCTCGGGCAGGGTAATGTCGCACTCATCGGCCGCCAGCGCATAGGCCAGGCGAGCACCGTCCATAAACAGCGGAATCTCACGCTTCTGGCACACCGCGTGAATCGCCGCGAGCTCGGCCTTGGAGTACAGCGTGCCGTACTCGGTCGACAGACTCACGTACACGGCGCCTGGGAACACCGTGTGCTCGTAGCTCTCGTTTTCATAGAACACCTGGATATAGTTCTCGAGGTCCTCGGCGTGCATCTTGCCCTCGTAGCCGGGGATGGTGAGCACCTTGTGGCCGCCAAACTCGATGGCGCCCGCCTCGTGGCAGGCGACGTGGCCAGTCTCGGCAGCAACGACGCCCTCGTACGGCGCAAGCAGCATGTCGATCACCGTCGCGTTAGCCTGCGTGCCGCCCACCAGAAAAAACACGTCAGCGTCAGGCGCCTGGCAGGCCTCGCGAATAAGTTGCTTGGCACGCTCGGTATGTGCATCGGTACCGTAGCCGGGCTGCGGCTCCATATTGGTGTCGACGAGCGCCTGCAGCACCGCTGGGTGTGCGCCGTGGGAATAG
>CABTZA010000230.1 GCA_902489225.1 uncultured Collinsella sp. | reverse complement strand
TCCCTTACGCGCGAAAGCGGCAGCGCCAGATTCACGCGAATGTGGCAGGGCCCGTGGAACGGGCGGCCGTCCTGATACCCCACGCCCACGCGCGCCCCCTCGTCGAGCAGCCACTGAATATCGCGGCCATGCTCGCGGCACCACTCGGTGCAGTCCAGAAACACCATGTACGTGCCCTGCGGACGCGAATAGGACACGCCCTCAAAATGCTCGTCCACGTAATCGCAGAAGTACTCGATATTACCGGCAAGCACCTGGTTGAGCTCGTCCACCCACTCGTAGCCTTGCGGCTGGTAGGCACCGATAAGCGCATGCATGGAGAGGACGTTCATCTCGTTGTAGTGAGTCTTGTTGGACACGGCGCACACGCGATCGCGCAGTGTCTCGTTGTAGATAATGTGGTAGCTGCCGACCAGACCCGCCAGGTTAAACGTCTTGCTCGGCGCATAGAGGGCAACCGTGCGCATGCGGGCATCCTCGCTCACCGACTGCGTCGGGATGTGCTTGTGCCCCGGCAGGATGATATCGGACCAAATCTCGTCCGAGATCACCACGCAATCGTGCTGGCGATAAATGTCCATGGCGTGCTCGATCTCGTCGCGCTCCCATACGCGGCCGCAGGGATTGTGCGGCGAGCAGAACACCGCGACATGAATGTGGTTTTGGGCGAGTTTGCACTCCATGTCCTCAAAGTCCATGCGCCACACGCCCTGGTCGTCGAGTTTAAGCGGGCTGTGGACAATGCGATAGCCCGCGGCCTCGATGGACTTGGTAAAACCAATGTAGGTAGGGCTGTGGACCAGCACCGCATCGCCCGGCTGGACATACGCGCGCAGCGTCGACACGACACCGCCCAGCACGCCGTTTTCGTAGCCGATGTGCTCCGGCGCCAAGCCCTCGACGCCGTTACGTCGGCTCTGCCATTCGATGATGCGGTCGAAATACTCGGGGCGCGGATTGAAATAGCCAAACATGGGGTGCTGAGCGCGCTTGATGATGTACTCCTGGACCGTGGGCACCGTGGCAAAATTCATGTCGGCCACCCACATGGGAATGCGGTCGAAGCCCTCGTCGGGTGCGTTCGGAGCCATACCGGGGATCTCGCCCCAGGAGTCAACGGCGATGGAGTCCATACCGTGGCGGTCGATAAGCGAGCTAAAGTCGTATTTCATGCTGAGCCCCCGTGCAAAGTGATTGTTTTGGTAGGCGTTATTGTCCACCAGCGTGGGCGGTTTTGGCGCGGGGTTTGGCGCTTAATTTGACGGGTGCGGACGAATGGCTGGTTAGTCTTGCGCGTCGTTGACGGCGACTACGGTTAGCTGGGTTTCATCGACCGTAAACGATATGTCGAGCCCGGCGAAGGCCAAGTGATAAACGCGGTTTGGCTCGTGCTTGCTGCCCGCGCGGCGTGGATCTTGGCGAAGGACCTCGACCAAGCCGGGGAGCTTTGCGGGCGGGACCATGTCTTGAAGAGCTTGCGGAAACTCAACATCGAGCTCTTGCCACGGAGCATCCTCAATCCAGCCGCCGGTCGCATCCGGGTGACAGTCGGCAAATGGAATGTAGGGCTTAATGTCGTAGATGGGCGTACCGTCGCGCAGGTCGGCCCCCAGCACATGGATGATGGGGCCATCGTCGGTGAACTCGACACGATCGAGCTTGACGCAGGTGAGCCCGATGGGATTCGGGCGAAACGGACTGCGCGTGGCAAACACGCCCACGCGCTCGGCTCCACCCAGACGCGGCGGACGCACGGTTTTCGACCACTTGGCATTAGTGCCGGACCTGTCCTGCGACTTGGCATCGGCAGCTATGTCCTTAGCCGTGCCGCCGGGCGTTCCGTTTTCGAAGCGCCACAGCAGCCATAGGTGAGAGAAGGAGTCCAGGCCCTCAACTGCTGCATTGGAGGCAAATTCCGGCTCAAAAACGATGCGCCCCTGCAGATGGGGCGCCAAAAAGCTGTTGCGCGGAATGCCGAACTTCTGCGGCAGGTCGGTATGTATGTGTGCAATAGGTTCCATGCCGGTCATTGTACGGCATGGAGGCATGGGGCGTTGCGCGCAATTCTTCGCCGCGGTCGCCCGTCGTGCAACCAACGGTTGCTTGGAAGGGCGTCTGCCGCCGCGTATGCTTAAGCCATCAACCAGCAGAAAGGAGCCGCTATGGCCTTTGCAGAAAAGCTCATTGCCATCCGTCGCGCCCATCACCTTACCCAAAAGCAGCTCGCCGCCAAACTCTTTGTCACGCGCCAAGCTATCAGCCGTTGGGAGCGTGGCGAGGTCACACCGGGCATCGACATGATGAAGCTCATTGCAGCCGTAACCGGAGAACCCTTGTCTCACCTGCTCGAAATGCCCGAGCACTATTGCCAGAGCTGCGGCATGACACTCACGCCCGACGACTGCGGCACCGATCCTGCGGGCACCGCGACCGC
>CABTZA010000229.1 GCA_902489225.1 uncultured Collinsella sp. | reverse complement strand
GGCGCCAACACCGGCTGCGGCGAGTTCTCGCTGTCGGTTTATCCCACGAGCCAGCCCGTGGCACTCGAGCTTACACGCCGCGGCTACATCTACGACCTTATGGAGGCCGGCGCGATTGTGCGCACGGCGTTCTGCGGCCCGTGCTTCGGCGCCGGCGACACGCCCGCGAACAATGGCCTTTCGATCCGCCACACTACGCGCAATTTCCCCAACCGCGAGGGTTCCAAGCCGGGCAATGGCCAGCTGAGCGCCGTGGCCCTGATGGACGCCCGCTCCATTGCGGCGACGGCTGCTAACGGCGGCGTCCTGACGCCGGCGACCGACCTGCCCGAGGAGACTTGGGACGAGGCCTGTGAGTACACCTTTGACGACGCGCCGTACAAAAAGCGTGTGTACTGGGGCTTTGGCAAGGCGGAGCCTGCCGACGAGCTGGTCGAGGGTCCCAACATCAAGCCGTGGCCCGCGATGGAGCCTCTCGGCGACGATATCCTGCTCAAGGTGTGCTCCAAGATCATGGACCCGGTCACCACGACTGACGAGCTCATTCCTTCGGGCGAGACGAGCTCCTTCCGCTCCAACCCGCTGGGCCTGGCCGAGTTTACGCTGAGCCGCCGCGATCCGGCCTATGTGGGCCGTTCCAAGGAGGTCGACGCGGTGGAGAAGCGCCGCGTGGCCGGCGAGGCCGCGGGCGACCTGGCGGCGCTTGATGCCGAACTTGCGGGTGTGTTTGAGGCGTTGGCCGGCGCGGGTGTCGCGGCCGATGCCAGGGCAACCGAGTACGGCTCCATGCTCTACGCCAAGAAGCCGGGCGATGGCTCTGCCCGCGAGCAGGCCGCGAGCTGCCAGCGCGTAATTGGCGGTCTGGCAAACATCGTCCACGAGTACGCCACTAAGCGCTATCGCTCCAACGTGATGAACTGGGGCATGGTGCCCTTCCAGATGGAGGCCGAGCCCAGCTTTGAGGTGGGCGACTACGTCTTTGTGCCGGGTATCCGCGCCGCGCTCGATGGCGACCTGAAGGGCATCGCCGCTTACGTGGTTCGCGCCGACGGTACGGTCGAGCAGATTGAGCTCTATATTGCCGATATGACGGCAGAGGAGCGTGCCATCGTCAAGGCCGGCTGCCTGATCAACTACAACAAGTTCAAGGCCGCTGCCGAGTAACGCACTTAATTGTCCGCCCGGGACTTACCCTTTCCCGCCCGCTCACGCGCTTCGCGAGGGTCGCGTTCGGGAAAGGGTAAGTCCCGGGCTACATTTCTGCGTTCTCGTTGGGCCTTGAGGGACGCTAATAAATAGACTTGCTTGATGCCGCCTCTGTTATCGGGGCGGCTTCTTTTTGTCGAAAACCACCACAAAGGGGGCAGGCACCTTTGTGGTGGTCGCGGTTTGTCTCGTTCTGTAATAGGTAGACCCTTATTTGCCGAGTAGTTGTTACGGATCTAGATAAACGGGCACTGCTAAACAATTCATCTCGATCCGTAACATCTGGACCCAAAAACGGCCGCTAGATGTTACAGATTGAGATGGTGAACGCCGGGGCCGAAGATCACCATAAAGGCTCCTGTCTCCTTTATGGTGGTGGGGGGGCGAGCTCGATGTTGCCGTGCTCGTTGAACGACATTCTAATGAGCGTCTCTACAGAATTTCATCTGGGCTGGCGGGTTTGGTTGTTTTGGGGATGCCGAGTTTGGATGACGCGAAATCGTCAACATTGTCCTTAATTCCGTCTTTGGTGTAGACGGTGACCATATAGGTGCTGTGTCCGAATTCGCCCTTGTCGCGTGTTGCCCAGGCATCCCAGTAGGCGGCCCTGTTTCGACCTTTGATTTTTCCGACACGGCGGAGTTCTGTTCGCTTTAATTTCTGGTTGCTATAGATGGTTCGACCGGCCTCCTCGGTGAGCCCGCACTGTCCAAGCATCTTGTCGAGGACTTGGTTCATGTGGCGCTCATCGGTGTTTGGTGCGTAGTCGTAGGCAAGGCCGATGGAGTCGAGTGGCTGGTCGTCGATTAGATAGTTTAGCGCCTGAGGTTCAAGGCAGAAATAGGGGGAGCATCCGTCGATCTGACCGAGCAACGGTAACTTGGACTGCCAAAGTCCGGTGGGAATTGCATATTCGTAGAACACGCCACGGCAGACAAAGGAGAGCGAGGTGGCACGCGAGCCGGCGTCGATCATCCCGCAAAGATCGAAGGGCGAGGCGATACCAAAAGAAAAGGGCGTGATGACGATAAGGAAGAGCATCACGATGGGTATGGCGAGAATGGCGATGACGTTGCGACCGGTGGAATGAGGCGGCTTCATATGCGCTCCTCGAGACAAAGATCTGTTGAGGATAGGCAGAAATGGATATGTTCAGAGAACAATTCAAGTTTAATCTCATGGCGCGAGATGGTCGACCGTTAGCGTCGAAAACCACCACAAAGGTGCCTGTCCCCTTTGTGGTGGTT
>CABTZA010000228.1 GCA_902489225.1 uncultured Collinsella sp. | reverse complement strand
TTCAAGCAGAAGACGGCATACGAAAGGGAAATCTCGACTTCACGCTCAACGCCTTCGGCGGCAAGCACGACCTCGCAGATGTGTTCTACCTCCTGCGCGTCGAGCAGCGTATCGAGCTCGGCATCGTTGCTGATCAATACACTCAACGGGACTCCTTTCGGTCGCGCGGGCGCTGCTCGCGCACGTCATCATAAGCATCATATGCCTCGACGATACGTCCCACCAGGGCATGGCGCACCACGTCGGCACGCTCGAGGTGAGAAAATGCGACATCGTCGACACGGCCCAAAATCTTCTCGACATCCGCCAAGCCACCACGACGGCCCACCAGGTCACGCTGGCTCAGGTCGCCGGTAATCACAAACTTGGAGTTAAAGCCCAGGCGCGTCAGAAACATCTTCATCTGCTCGGGCGTGGTATTTTGGGCCTCGTCGAGCACCACGAAGGCGTCGCTCAGCGTGCGGCCGCGCATGTAGGCAAGCGGGGCGATCTCGATCACGCCGCGCTCCATGAGCTCATCGGTGCGCTCGCGATCCATCATGCAAAATAGGGCGTCGTAGAGCGGGCGCATGTACGGATCGATCTTTTCCTCGAGGGTGCCGGGCAAAAAGCCCAGGTTCTCCCCCGCCTCGACAACCGGACGCGTCAAGATCAGACGGCCCACCTCGTGACGCTTGAGTGCGGCAACAGCGAGCGCCATGGCCAGATAGGTCTTACCGGTACCGGCAGGACCCAAGCCAAACGTGATGGTATTTGAGCGGATGGCATCCACATAGCGCTTTTGACCGAGCGTCTTGGGGCGAATGACGCGACCGCGATACGAAAGCAGCACGTCATCGCGAAGCGACGTAGCCTCGTGCTCACCGTCGCGCAAGACGGCCAGGCAGCGAGAGACATCGTCGGCAGAAAGCGTGCGCCCGGAAGCAGCCTCACGAAAGGCATGTTCGAAAAAACGCGCGACCAGTTCGACCTCGTCCGGGTCACCGCTCACGGCGATGCTGTCGCCACGGGCGACCACGTGGGCGCGAACTGAGCTCTCCAGCGCACGAAGGACGCCGTCGCCGGCACCCAAAACGCGCGAGGGGTCAATACCCTCGGGAACGGTAAGTCTAATCTTCGAGGCTTCCATGAACCTCCCTGCGTGCATGGACCAAGCCGGAATCATCGACTCCGATGATAGCAACATCGAGCAGGCACGGGGCTGTAAGTCCACAGGTATCGTCAAGACGGGCATGATGGAACGAGCCAAGCGTCAGGTTGTCACCATACTCGAGCACGGCACGCTCGACCGTGCCCACGCGACGACGAGCGTCGGCAATAGCGAGCTCCTGTGCGGCGGCCCGCATACGGCGGCTGCGCTCGGCCATAACCTCGGGTGGCACCTGGTCGGGCATGTCGGCAGCAAGGGTACCGGGACGCTTGCTGTAGCGGAACACGTGCATACGCGAGAAACCCACACGGCGGCACAGCGCCAGCGACTCCTCGAACTCCTCGTCCGTCTCACCAGGAAAACCGACGATGACATCGCACGAAAGGGACGCCAGGGGCAAGTTGGCGCGAATCATACGCACCGTGTCCTCAAAGGCCTCGGCGCTATAGGGACGGCCCATGCGATGCAGGGTCGCCGTGCAGCCGGACTGCACGGGCAGGTGCAAAAACGGGGCGATACGCTGCGGGTAGCGCGCCATAACCTTAAGCAGGCGCTCGGAGATATCCATGGGCTCGACCGAGGAAATGCGCACATGCGGAATAGACGTGCGCTCCATGATGGCCTCGAGCAGCTCATCGATTTCGACGTGCTCGTCGGTCGCGCTCTTGCCATCGTAGGCACCTAGGTTCACACCGGTCAGCACCACCTCGGGCACGCCGGCCTCCTGGGCCTCGCGAACTTGCTCGAGCACGGACTCGACGGGCACGGAGCGCTCGGGGCCGCGCGCCTTCCACACAATGCAATAGGTGCAGCGATGGTTGCAGCCATCCTGAATCTTCACGCCCAGGCGAGAGCGACCGAGCGCATCGACCACCTCGCCATCGCTGCAGGCGGGAACGCTATCGGACTCAACACCCAGCACCTCGCAAACACGTTCGGCGACATCTATCTTGGACGGCTCGGCAATCACGCGATCCGAAAGCTCCGACAGCTCCTCGGGATGCAAATTGACCACGCATCCGGTCACGACCACATAGGGCTCGTTTGGATGGGCCAGCGCATGACGGACGGCCTTACGGGTCTTAGCCTCGGCCTCGCCCGTAACGGCACAAGTGTTAATGACGATCAGATCGGCATCCTGGGGCTCCACAATAGCAAAGCCCAAGCGCATAAGATCGGCAGTGATACGGTCAGACTCAACCCGGTTGACACGGCAGCCGAGGTTGACGACGGAAATATGGGGTGCGAGCACGCGGGCTCCTTAATCGAGGATATCGTCGAGGGCACTCTTGATACGGTCGGTCAC
>CABTZA010000227.1 GCA_902489225.1 uncultured Collinsella sp. | reverse complement strand
GAAACGAAAGGGCGCTGACCTTCTGGTCGCGCCCTTGAAGTTGAACGTCAGATTGTCCAAATGCGGCCCGCGCAGCGTCGCCCGGTCCGCCGTTCGGCAGAACGGCGGAATCTTCCTGGTCATGCCGCCGAAGTTGAAAGGCAGATTGCCGCTCTGGCGGGTTTGCAGCGTCGACCGGTTACGGCGTTTGTAAAACGCCGTAACCTACTGAATGAGCATCGCGTCGCCAAAGCTGAAGAAGCGGTAACGCTCTTCGATGGCGGCGGCGTAGGCATCCATGATCTGGTCGCGGGTGGCAAGCGCGCTCACAAGCATCATGAGTGTAGAGCGCGGCACGTGGAAGTTCGTGATCAACGCGTCGACCACGTGATAGGTCGAGCCGGGCATAAGGTAGAGCTGCGTTGTCGCGTTCTCGCGCACCACGATGTCGCCGCGGCCGAGCGTGTCGGCCCCGTCCTCGCGGCCCTCAAAATAGCGCGCCGTCACAGCCGGATCGGACACCGGCGCGTCCGCGTCAAACGCGCTCTCGAGCGAGCGCACCGCGGTGGTGCCGACGGCGATCACACGATGACCCTCGGCCTTGGCCTTGTGCACGGCATCGACAACCTCCTGCGACACGTGGTAGCGCTCGGTGTGCATCACGTGCTGCGTGGGGTCGTCCTCCTCCACCAGACGGAAGGTATCGATACCCACCTCGAGCTCGACGGCGGCAAACTTCGCACCCTTGGCCTCGATAGCGGCCATGAGCTCGGGCGTGAAGTGCAGACCCGCCGTAGGAGCGGCAGCCGAGTGCTCCTCCTTCATGGCGTAGACGGTCTGGTACTTCTCGGGATCGCCCTCGTAATCGGTAATGTAGGGCGGCAGCGGCACGTGGCCGGCAGCGTGGATGGCCTCGTCGAGCGTGCGCGGGTCGCCGGCGGCATTGCAACCGGCCGGCTCAAAACGCACCAGACGGCCGCCGCGGCTATCGGTGACAAAGTCGACGACCTCGGCCGTCAGCACCACGGGAGCCCCCTCGGGCGCATGGGCGCCACCGGCGCGATACTCAATATGAGCACCGGGCTTCAGGCGCTTGCCCGGCTTGACCAAGCACTCCCAAACATGGCCCAGCGGATCCACGTCCTCGCGGCGCTTGAGCAGCAGAGTCTCGACCACGCCGCCCGAGCCGGCTTTGCGACCGATCAGGCGAGCCGGCATCACGCGCGTCTGGTTGATGACGAGCACGTCGCCCGGCTCGATATAGTCGATGATGTCGCGGAAGATGCGGTGCTCAACGGTACCGCCGTGCTCCAGCGGCGTTCCCGCCTGGGAGCCCTTGCGATCCACCACCAGAAGGCGGCAGGAGTCGCGCGGCTCGGCAGGAGCTTGGGCAATCAGTTCCTCGGGAAGGTTGTAGTCAAAATCATCGGTACGCATAGACACGTCGGATACTCCTTATATAGCTAAAGTCCGCTCTACATCCTAGCAGGCTGACGTCCCAAATGAACTACTTTTTGGCGGCTTTGCGCTCGTCGCGGATGCGGGCGCGGTCCATGGCCGCCTCGACGGCCGAGAATCGGCAGCCGCAGTAATTCTGCCGATACATACCCAGCTCGCGCGAACGACGTGTCGCCTCGGGGTAATACGGACGAAAATCGCGAATCACCGGAGTGAGACCGCGGGCGGCAGCCAGACGCTCCAACACATCATTGCAGGTTTCGAACAACTGATACGGCGAGACGGCGAGCGTCGTGCCCACAGACTCAAACCCGCGTTCCTGGGCCACACGACATGCCTCGGCCAAGCGCAGGGCATAGCACGCGCGACAGCGACGGGGTCGATCGGCGCCCAGCGGGGCCACGCCGGCCTCCCAGCGCTCCCGGTCCTCCCCCGCCTCGATAAGCTCGATGTCGCCATCGGCACACCACCGGCGCAGCTCGTCCAAACGCCGCTGCCATTCATCGTGCGGCTGAATATTGGGGTTGGTCCAGCAGATTGTGGGCTCAAACCCTTCCTCGCGCAGCAGGCGGACCGGCTCAAGAGAGCACGGCGCACAGCAGGCGTGCAACAACAACGGCTTCATCGACATCTCCTCACCCGAAAAAGCGCACGCCGAAGGACGTGTCCTCGCAGGCGACAATGCGGCGGTCGCGCAAAATGGTCCGCACGTAATACCAATCGCCCACGCAACCCGATAAATGCAAGCCGGTCGCCAGGTAGCACAGCAGCGGATAGCCCGAAAACGCAAACCCCAGGGCAAACGCCGACGTCACAACAACCGTCGGCGCCAGGCAAACCACCATGTACCGCCGGCGCGAATACACAACGCCCTCGGCGCAGGCATAGATCATCGCCGTCTCGCGATTCGCCCCAAAGGTCACCTGCGCGCCCGCAGGCGCCAGCAGCTTAAAAAACACACCGTGCACCAGCTCGTGCACGGCAAATGACGCCGCAGAAACCGCGGCCAAGCCGACTATCCAGCCCACAACCGCCGTCCAGCCGCCCGCGTCAG
>CABTZA010000226.1 GCA_902489225.1 uncultured Collinsella sp. | reverse complement strand
CGCGCGGGCCGAGGCAACCATGATGCAGTTGTCCCCGCGCACGATGCGTCCCAGGGCCTCGCAGCGCTGCGCTACCACGGCGTCGTCGGGCGCCTGCTCGCGCCACGGATAGTCCTTGCGCTCGGGAAAACGGCACACGTGCGCCAGCCCCACGTAGGCGGCAAGGCTGCGCGCGGCGCGATCGGCCGCATCCTCGCCACTCACAATGTAGACCGTCGGGCGCGGACGGCGCGCAAACTGGGCGGCCGCCATAAGCGTGCGGCCCGACTGCGACACGGCCAGCGTCACGTCCTCGCCGGCATCGAGTCCAGCCTCGACGGTCTGCAGCGCCTCGGCAGTGTAGAGCTGCGCGGCTATACGGTGAATGAGCATGCTGTTCCTCCGGCATTGCAACGCCAAAAGCCCGCCGGGGCAAGCTCGGCGGGTCGTACGTCAAAAGTCTTGATTGCCATGGTAGCGCATGAGGTGGGCACGCCAGCACACGCCGAACAGCTATCCCAAAACGCGCATGCCCGAACGCCCTCGGCACAAAACAGCCTGATCGGACAGCACCAATTATCAGCTGCCACCTGCGCTACTTTGTAATTATGGCAATTTCTACTTTATAGTTGTGGTAACTTCTAGTTAGTAATTATGGTTGTTTCGCCTTGACAATGTGGCAAATCCCAAAGACCTGCCACGAAGCCCGGCGTATACCGACAAACTCGTCACGAAACTTTCGAACTAAAAGCATGCCTACGAGCATGCGATGCAAGACACGGAGGGCGTTAAAAATGATTGAGCGAATCATGGCCCAAAAGCTACGCGACATGTCAGAATGGTTCCCCGTCGTCTCGCTTACGGGGCCACGCCAAAGCGGCAAGTCAACTCTCATCAAGGCCGTCTTTCCTGAATATGAATATCTCAACCTCGAGAACCCGGAAGTCCGTCGCGCCGCACTCGATGACCCCGTCGGCTTTATCACCAGGCACCCCGATCATTTGATCATCGACGAGGCCCAATATGCACCGGAGTTGTTCAGCATGATTCAGGTCGCCTCCGACGAACGCGGAAGGACCGGCCAGTATGTATTGTCCGGCTCGCAAAACTTTTTGCTCATGCGCAACATCCAGCAATCGCTTGCCGGGCGCGTCGGCATGCTCAAACTCCTGCCTCTCTCCTACCAGGAGCTCAGCGACACGCAAATCTCGCTTGACACCTACCTGATTCGCGGGGGATACCCGCGCATATACGATGCGGGCATCCCCACCGATATGTTCTACCAAAATTACCTTATGACCTATGTGGAACGCGACGCGGGCGGCCTTCTCGACGTGCGCAACCTGAGCTCCTTTAGAAAAATGATCGGGCTGTGCGCGGCTTGCGTGGGAGGGCTGCTCAACCTATCAAGACTCGCCGCTGATGTGGGAGTCGCCACGGCGACGATCAGCTCGTGGCTTTCGATCCTGCAATCAAGCTATTTGGTGTTCCTGCTTCAACCATATGCTGGAAACATGCGCAAGCGGCTTACCAAAGCGCCAAAATTGTACTTCTACGACACGGGACTACTTTGCCATCTGCTTGGCATTCACGACGAGCGCAGTCTCATGAACCACCCCCTAAGCGGGGAAATATTCGAAAACCTCGTTGTCTCGGAACGCCAGAAGGCATACCTCAACAGAGGCCTCGAGCCCACGCTTGCCTTTTATCGCGACGACAGCAAACGAGAGATCGACCTTATCGATCTAACAGAGCCGGCTCGCCCACAGGCGTTCGAAATCAAATCGGGCGCTACCTACCGCGACACATTCGCTCGACACCTACGCTCTGTTGGTTCCGAACTTGGCATTCCCGCAAAGGACCGAGCCGTCGTATATCACGGCTCCGAGCGCTACGATACCGAGGGGGCATCGGTTGTGCCGGCAGAAGAGTTCTTGCTTCGGGAGTCATAGCGAGCGCCGTGGTCACCGGCCGCGTCCCGATTTGTACCGCCCGGAGATACGCAAGAGTGGCGGCCTGCCCTTGTAACCTAGCTCACCCGTACGCTGGGGCACAAATCCGCCAGCGGGCACTCGTCGCACTTAGGTTTGCGGGCGTCGCAGATCTCGCGGCCAAAGGCAATCCACTGGTGGTTGACCGATTCCCAATACTCGTGCGGCAAAATCTTGAGCAGATCCTGCTCGGTCTTGAGAGGCTCTTTGGCGTGCGTCTTGGGACTCAGCATCAGGCGGTGCGCGATGCGGTTGACGTGCGTATCCACCGCGATGCCTTCCACGATGCCGTACCCCACGTTGAGCACGATGTTCGCCGTCTTGCGCCCCACGCCCGGCAGTTTTACAAGCTCCTTCATGTCGGCCGGCACCTCGCCGCCGTAATCGGCGACGATCATCTTCGCGGCCTCCACGGCATGCTTGGCCTTACTCTTATAAAAGCCGAGTGACTTAATGGTATCGGCCACATCGGCCACGCTCGCCCCCGCCATGGCCTCGGGCGTGGGCCACTGGGCAAACAGCT
>CABTZA010000225.1 GCA_902489225.1 uncultured Collinsella sp. | reverse complement strand
TCGAGGCGCTCTGCGAGGAATTCACTCGCTTGCAGCGACGGGTGGATGAGATGCGCGGGCTCATGCGCGGCAAAATCTGCATCGGTACGTTTTCGAGTGTGGCGACCCACGTGCTGCCGCCGGTGATTGCGCGCTTTCGCGCCGATCACCCGGACGTCGATTATGAGTTGCTGATGGGCGACTATTCAGAGATCGAACAATGGGTGGCAGAGGGCCGCTGCGATCTGGGCTTTATCCCGTATGAGCCTCGAGAAAATGGCATGACATCGCGGTCTTTGGTGCGCGACGAGTTGATGGCGGTAGTGCCGACAGACTCTTTGCTTGCCACGGCGGAGGTCGTCTCTCTTGCCGATTTAGCCAACGAGCAGTTTATTCTGCTAGAACGCGGCACCGATGATGAGATTACGCCGCTGTTCCGTCGGGCGGGGCTGACGGTGTGCTCCAAGCTGTCGACTTGGGATGACTATGCGATTATGGCTATGGTCGAGGACGGCCTGGGCGTGAGCATTCTTCCCGCGCTCATCTTGCGCCGCTGTCAGTTCGATGTTGCCGTGCGCCCACTCGAGGGACATCCTCATCGGCAGATCAACGCCATATATCGAACGGCTGACGTTTCGCTTGCCGCTGCTCGATTCCTTGAATACCTCTAAACGCGTGCATGTTATTGTCCGCTTTGGGCAAATCTCGGAGTCCGGTACATTTTCTTATGAAATTGAACTATCGAATGAGGTGCCGCGTTATACTGCTTGCTAAATTGAACCATGGTTCAATTCGTGTTCTATAAATTGAACTTTGCCAGCAAGGAGGTTCTAGTGGCCCAAGAGACGTTTAGCGATCGCCTGCGACAGGCTATGTCCGATCGCGACGTTCGCCAGTCGGACGTGATCCGCGCATCGGAGATGCTCGGCAAAAAACTCGGCAAGAGTCAGATGAGCCAATATGTGAGCGGCAAGACGATCCCGCGGCGCGATGTGGCTGAGCTGCTCGCCCGTATTTTGGAGGTCGATGTTACCTGGCTGCTTGCCGGCGACGCCGATCAAGGCGAGGCATCATCACCCCGCAACGATTCCAAGCCCGAACCCCATCCCTCAGCTCAAATTGCAAGGAGCACCACCATGCGTACTTTTTCTAAATCCACCAAGCTCGATAACGTCCTGTATGACGTGCGCGGTCCCGTCGTCGACGAGGCCGCCCGTATGGAGGACGAGGGCGAGCGCATCCTCAAGCTCAATATCGGCAACCCGGCGCCCTTCGGTTTCCGCACGCCCGATGAGGTTATCAAGGACATGCGCCAGCAGCTGCCCGACTGCGAAGGCTATTCCAACTCGCGTGGCCTGTTCTCCGCGCGCAAGGCAATCATGCAGTATTCGCAGATCAAGGGCCTGCCCAACGTTCAGATGGAGCATATCTACACGGGCAACGGCGTGTCCGAGCTCATTCAGCTTTCGATGAACGCGCTGCTCGACAACGGCGACGAGATTCTGATCCCCAGCCCCGACTATCCGCTCTGGACGGCGTGCGCAACCCTTGCTGGCGGTCATCCCGTACATTATCTGTGCGATGAGCAGGCGGATTGGTATCCCGACCTGGAGGATATGGAGTCCAAGATCACGAGCGCGACCAAAGCCCTCGTCATCATCAACCCCAACAACCCCACGGGTTCCGTCTATCCGCGCGAGGTGCTCGAGGGCATCGTCGAAGTTGCACGCAGGCATCAGCTGATGATTTTTGCCGATGAGATCTACGACCGCCTGTGCATGGACGGCTACGAGCACGTCTCGATTGCCTCGCTCGCCCCCGACCTGCCCTGCGTCACCTTTAGCGGCCTTTCCAAGTCGCACATGATCGCGGGCTATCGTATTGGCTGGATGGTGCTTTCGGGCAACCAGCGCTGCATGAGCGACTTCATCATGGGCATCAACATGCTCTCCAACATGCGCCTGTGCTCCAACGTGCCGGCTCAGTCGATCGTTCAGACGGCACTCGGTGGACATCAGTCCGTTAACGACTACATCCGTCCCGGCGGCCGTGTCTACGAGCAGCGCAACTTTGTGTATGAGGCGCTCAACAAGATTGACGGCATCTCGGTGGTTAAGCCGCGTGCGGCGTTCTACATCTTTCCCAAGATGGATGTGAAGAAGTTCAACATCACCGATGACGAGCAGTTCGCCCTTGACCTGCTGCACGAGAAGAAGATCCTGATCACGCGCGGCGGCGGCTTCAACTGGGCTGAGCCCGACCACTTCCGCATCGTGTACCTGCCGCGCATGGAAGTACTCAAAGAGTCCCTCGAAGACCTCGCCGACTTCTTTGACCATTACCGCCAGAGCTAATTAGTTCCGCCGTTCTACCGAACGGCGGACCGCTTGACGCTGTGCGAGCCGCATTCACGCCAATCTTACGTTCAATTTCGACGGGCCGGACCGGAAGGCCAGCCCCCCCTCGTTTCGGTCCACTTTGGCGAAAACGCGCCTCTCGCCGGCTTTGTTCCTCACTCGGTATTCTT
>CABTZA010000224.1 GCA_902489225.1 uncultured Collinsella sp. | reverse complement strand
TAAATCGCCGTTCCTATACCAGATCGTACGCCGTGGAGGCTGCGAGCAACCGCGCCAGGTTGCAGCCGCCGTCGAGGGTTCCTACCGAGAGGAGAAGCCCAAACGTCGCGGCCTGCTGGGTGCGCTATTTGGGAAGTAGGGGAGTGGCGCCGGGGTGTCGGGCTGCATCACAAGGTCATTAGATGAATTTAAAAGTGCTGGGAACGTGCTAACATTGCCGATAGCCTTAATCTTGTAGAAGCGGAGGCCGGATTATGGGTTTTGCGGATCAGCAGCTTCAGATTCAGGTACCGTATTCTCCTGACGACACGTTTAATGCCTTGAAGGCAGCTATGGAAAAGCTACCTAAAGTAAAAGTTGATAGCGCATCGCCCACAACAAGAACAGTTGCAGCCGAGATTGGTATGAGCCTTTGGTCCTGGGGTGAAAATATCAGTATTTCGGTTGTTCCAGTTGAAGGCGGATCTGGCGTTACTGTCATCTCGTCATCTAAGGTCAGGGCAAACGTATTAAACGGGGGCAAAAATGCAAAGAATATTGCCGAGATAGTCGATGCCCTATCGAAGGAGCTCGAGCAGTATCCGCAGGTCTCACAGACTATTGAGACGCTGGTGGATAGTGGTGATGTAGCTGCAAGGCTCGAGAGGCTTGCAGCGCTGCGTGAAAGTGGAGTACTTACCGAGGAAGAGTTTGCTGCAGAAAAGGCGAAAATTCTTTCGTAATTAGACACGATGGTTGGATTTGCATTCTGGTATTGAACTTGTTTATACCAGGCTGAAAACATCGTGTGGAATAAAAGTGCGCAGTAGCCTCGCCTTATACAGCAATAGGGACCTCTTTTGGGCGCCCTGCCTTTGGTGCGTCGGCGAGTCGTGCCTCGATGGAAGCTTTGGACACCATTCACTTGGTGCCATCCTTCCATGAATCCAACAGCCCTGCATTTATCAGTTGCGATACCCGCGCTGAGCTAACACCGAGTATACGCGCGGCATTCGCTGCGGTGACGGCGGGGATGTCGGCGAGTTCGCGGCTGACGGCTACGGCGATAATCTTGCCGCCGTGTCGCGGCTCATGTCCGAAGTCTGGCGCGGGAAGTTCAATGCCGTCCGAATCAAAGAACTCGAATTCCCATGCGTAAACCAGGTAAGACCTCCTCTAATGGCGAATAATACGAGGCGTACTCCTAGAAGCATTGCCAGTCGCATCGATGCGGCTGATCATGCCTATCTTAAAGCCTCGCGCGGACTCGAATTTCAATGTCGCCTAGCGCCTTCGTGCAGGATTCCCGAAGTGACTAAAATGTGACCATAGAGGCAGTTTTAACTCTAACCATGGGGAGCGATGTGTATGGACAACAACACTTTGCTATTCCAGGGTAAGGGTTCGGGCAGGTTTAAAGACGTCAAGATCTACCCTAATCGCATTGAGGTACTCAAGAAGGGCACTTTCGGCGGCAAGCACACCGAGATTGTCTACCTTAAGGACATCACGGGGGTCAGCAGGATCAAGGGCCGCGACGTTTTTCTGCGCAACAGGCTGTTGACTGCCTGTGTCTTTAGCCTGAGCAGCCGCTCCCAGGCTCAGGAATTCGTCAACGTGCTGAACATAGTGATGTAGCCTATGGCGGCGTTCGGGCCAAGGTAAAAATCGGGGGCACAGAACGGTGTCCTACGCTCCCGATTGAGTCGATGTGTTTAAAAGGCCGGCTTGCCTATTCGCTAGCGCCTTCGCTGTCTTCGCGGTCACTGGCAAGCTTTGCCGCGCCAGCGACCGTTGTCGCCACGGCGGCAGCGGCGAGCCCGGCGGCGATACCAGAGCCGTCGCCCGTGTCGGCGAGTTTTCCGCCCGAGTCCTTGCTCTTGTTGCCGCCGCCGTTCTTGTCGGCGCCGTCTGCGTTGGAACCCGTGCCGCTGCCGGTGCCGCCTGCACTGCCCGAGGCCGCTACGGTAAAGCTTACGGCTCCATCGCTGGCGAGCATGTAGTTCTGTGCCGCGTCGCCCAAAAGGTCTTTCGCGCGCACCCAGTACGTCCCTGCGGCAAATGTTTCGCCCTCGGCCATTGCCGTGCCCGGAGCGCCGTTCGCGTCGTGCACAAACTCGAGCTGGGCCGTGCAGGCATCGGTTTCGAGCTTGCCCTCGAGTGATGCCGCAATCTTGGCGCGCACGTCTTCGCCGGCCTTAAGGCCTTCGAGTCCCTCAAAATGGGGCGTCAGCGCGCGTCGATCGATATCGATGGGCACAGAGCCCTGCAGCCCCGTAACGGTCTCGTTGCCCAGGGCGTCGACATCCACGTATTCGATGGCAAACGCGCTGCCAGAAGCGGCCACGTTGAGTACGTTGCTGCTGTCGACAAGGCGGAAATGGCCCTCGCCAACGGTCTTGCCATCCTGGAGCGAGGCATCGCTCAGCGAGTCGCCGTACGTCATGCGCATGCGGGTCGGGAGGCAGCACGAAGCCGACTGCGTGTGCTTCGTATCGTAATTGTAATTGCGCTGGTAGATGCTCCGGGCCAGCGCCGCATCAACAAAG
>CABTZA010000223.1 GCA_902489225.1 uncultured Collinsella sp. | reverse complement strand
ATCTTGGACGAGTTGAGCGGCAGGTCCTGCTCTTTTGCCATGCGGATCGAGACGGGCTCAAACTGTCCGCCAAAGCGCGTGCAGCAGAGCTCCTGTCCGCACTGGGCATAGCCGCCCACCAGGCGGGTCTCGTCGCGCACGCCGATCTGGCGCATGTCGACGCGAATGTGCAGCGTCGAGGACAGATCCTTGACGAGCTGGCGAAAATCGACGCGCTCCTCGGCCGCAAAGTAGAACACGGCCTTCTCGCCGCCAAACAGGTACTCGACGCCGACCGGCTTCATCTCGAGGTCGAGCTCCTTGACCAGGCGGCGGAAGTCGACCATGGCCTCGTCGCCCTGGATGGCCAGGTCGTCGGCAAGCTGCAGGTCGATGTCGCTCGCCACGCGCAGCACGGGCTTGAGCGGCTGACCGATCTCGTCTTGCGGCACCTCGAAGGGATCGGCCGTAACCAGGCCGATCTCGGTTCCGCGCTCGGTGGAGCAAATGGCATAATCGGCCTCGAGGATATCCAGATCCTGTGGGTCGAACCACAGGTCGCGCGAGGCGTAGGTAAACTTAACGGGTACGACTAACGGCATTTCAGTGCCTTCCTGATATCGAACAGCATGACCTCGATGGCCAGCTGGGGAGTAACGTTTCTGGCGATGTTGCGCTCAGCGGTGGCAACCGCCTCGAGCGCCTGGGTGGCACCCGCAACATTCGTCGCCGCGGCAAGCCGCCCGATCGTGTCGCGCGCGTCCTCGTTCACAACGTCGGCTGCCTCGTCCTGAAGCGTCAGCAGCACGTCGCGCATGAGCGTCCGCGCGCTCGCCAGCGCTTCCATGATACCCGAACGCTCGTGCGCGTTGAGTTCGCGCTTGTTGCGGTCCTCAAGCTGCTTCAATGCTCCACGCGACAGGTAATCGGCGTTTTGCTCGAGCACCTTTTCCTGCGTGGACTTGACCTCGGCGAGCGGCGCCTTGACGGCGACGATGAGTGACTTGGCGCGGCTGAGCACGTCGGCCTCGTCGGCGGCGATAAGCGAATCGATGGCGCGAACCATCTGACGGCGGGCGTCCTGGCGCTCGGCGCTCTTAAGGAACTCGATACCGCGCGTGGGGCTTCCCGCCACAGCGACGGCCATGCGGCAGCGCGCGGGATCCTGACCGGTGGCGCGGCTCACGGCCTGCGCGGCCACAGTGGGCGAAACCAGCCGAAACGGTACGCACTGGCAGCGGCTCACGATGGTGGGCAGCATCACGTCGGCCGAGGTGCCCAACAGGATGAACATGACACCCTCGGGCGGTTCCTCGAGCGTTTTGAGCAGCGCGTTGGCGGTGTTGGCGCGCAGCTGTTCGGCACGGTCGATGATGTAGACCTTTGCCTTGGCGCGAATGGGCGCCAGGGGCACGTCATCGAGCAGCTCGCGGGTCTGCGCGATGAGGTAGCCCGTAGCGCTTTCGGGGGTGTAATAGTGCACGTCGGGATGCGTATGGCGCGCGACGCGCACGCAGCTGTCGCATGAGCCGCAGCCATCTTGCTCGCACAGGAAGGCTTGGGCGAGCGCCCACGCGGCGTCGAGCTTGCCCGCGCCGGGCGCGCCCAAAAACAGGTAGGCGTGCGACGCGCGACCGCTGGCGACGGCATTGGTCAAAAAGTCGCGCACGCGCTCTTGGGTGTCGAGCTTGGCCAGCAGACTTGCCTGAGCGGGGGCCATGTTACTCGGCCTCCTGGGCAAGCGCAGCGGTGACGGCGTCCTGGGAAATGTCGAGGCCGTAGGCGCGAACCCGCTCGACCGTCTGCGCGAAGACTTCCTCGATGGACGCGGTCGCGTCGATGAGCTTTACGCGGTTTGGTTCCTCGGCGGCAATGGCGCAAAATCCCTGGTAGACGCGCTCTTGGAAGGCCATGCCCTTAGCCTCCATGCGGTCGGCCGCACCACGGGCTGCCATGCGCAGCGCCGCCTGCTCGGGCGTGATGTGGTAGACGAGCGTGAGCGCCGGGTGCGTACCCGCGACGGCCAGGTTGTTGGCGTCGCGTACCATCTGACGGTCGAGGCCATCGGCAAACGCCTGATAGCAGGTCGTGGAATCGTAGAAACGGTCGCACAGGACCACCTTGCCGGCCGCAAGGGCGGGGGCGATGACCTCGTGCACCAGCTGGGCACGCGCGGCCTCGTAGAGCAGCAGCTCGCAGGTGTCGCCCATCGCTGTATTGGCGGGATCGAGCAGCAGGGCGCGAATCTTTTCGCCGATGGCGGTACCGCCCGGCTCGCGCAGGCTCACAACCTGGTAGCCAGCGAGCTCGAGCGCACGGGCAAGCAGGCGCGCCTGCGTAGATTTACCGGCGCCATCGACACCCTCGAGCGTAATGAAGCTATGTTGAGCGGGCACAAAAGCCATGGGCGCAGCCCCTTCCTACAAGGCGCGTAAATGCGAGTTATAGCAACCAAGCCATGATACCCCAGTGCTCGGTGCGTCCCCAATGGCTAAAGGTGCCTTTCCGAAGTTGCGGGGAAATAGGGACTGATTAAAGATCTGAGGCCGCCAAAAAGGCCCTATTTTACCGCAACCTATGT
>CABTZA010000222.1 GCA_902489225.1 uncultured Collinsella sp. | reverse complement strand
TCGATCGTCGAGAACGCGGTGATATCCTCCTGGCGGTTGCGGACATCCATCAAGAGCGCTGCAATGGAGCGGAACAGGAAAAACGCTCCCTCTGCGATAAGGACCGTGGTCCACGCCGAGCCCATGGCAAGCACCACCGGCGGTGTCACGGCGGCAACGAGCAACAGTTCGGCCAGCATGACGGGGCGACGATAGTGCACCATAAGCACCATGCCGTAGGCAAAGATCACGGCATTGAGCCACAACGCTCCGTCCATTGCCCTGGCGCAAACGTCAAGCGGCGCCACCAGATATGAGCCAGACGACGCGAACAAGATGAGCGCCGAAATAACTAGGTGAAGCACAAGGCTCGCCTCGTAGGCACAAATCACCTTACGGTTATAGGACGAGCGGCGCGATGCGATGAGCGGAACGTGGATCGTCTGCAGACACGCAGCCAGGGCAAAGACAACATCGAGCGCAACGATTTGGGGAAGAATGAGCGAAATCTGCATCGTCACTCACCCGCCCTCGGCATCAAGACGATCATGCGCAGCTGGCCGGGCTCGCCCTCAAGGCGGTATGCCACGTTGCGCCCTTGCAGAGCGCTTTCGAGCTCTTGCGCAGCGGGCGTCTGCGAAAGATCTGCATCATCGTTGGAAAAAAGCGCGGCACGCAGCTCGACACTGCATCGGTCATGATCGCCCAAGTGATACATAAGCGCCGGATGGTCGGTGGTGTAGGCAAAAAACGCAAAGTCATACACGCAGTCGTACAGGGCGCTTACCGTACTGGCGTGCATCGGGCGCCGTATGGCGATAATCGAGGCGCAATCGATATCGATGGTGCGCAGGTCACTTGCGAGCTCGTTGGCAATGAGCTGAATGCGGTCGCGGTCAAAACCGCTCTCCCCGTGCTGTGCCAACGTGAGCGACCCCTTGCGCTTGCAATAGGCGACGAGCATCTTGGCGCGTTGCAGCATGCGGTAACGCTCGTGCGAAGACGCTTCGTCGGTCAACGGCGGCAGCGAGCTCAGCAAGTCGTACATCCCTTCGAGCGCGCGGGCAAGCGCTTGGTCCACGTCTTGGACCAGCAAGGTCTCGGCCTCTTGATCTGCCAAATGCGTCTTAAGGTCGTAGTCGGCGGCGAGCAGTTCGTTTTGACGCTGCAGCTCCATGCGACGATGCGCTAGTTCGCGATTGAGTTCGTTGAGCTCCGACACGTCTTGGGCAAGCAAGGCCGATCCGCCCAGCAGTGGAAAGGCGCGATACATCACATCGGGATCGGACGCCACGGCAAAGGCATGGGCGCGGCCGTGCTCCTGGGTCCGCAACTCCTCGCGCACGCCTACCGGCATTGGCTTTGACACCGGCGTGGCATAGGCCTCCTGCAAGTCGCGCGTTAGAACTTTAAGGTCGAGCGGCAAGGTGTCGAAGATGCCAGCGATGTCGTGATACGACGGAATGACACCGCAATCGAGACAGATTTCCATCGCCACCACGCACAGGACGCAATAGACGAGCGAAAAGTTGAGCCTCCATGCCCAGGGCACGCGCAACGCATATGAGATGGCAAAGAATGCGCCACCCAGCAGTACGAGCGCCGCCGTGCCCGAGAAACGCTGGATGCGAAAGGACGAGGACCGGCCAATCAGGATAAAAAAGGCCACGAAGTCAAAGGCCGTCCACACTAAGACGGCGAAATAACCCCAGCCGTACGTGTAATCGTTGCTCCAGGTGTCGCTTGTACGGTCAAAGCGGAAGACCTGCTGGTGAAAATCGTTGGTGAGCACAAATCCGATAAGCAGGATGGCCACAATCCACAGCGCAGCGCAGTAGCGGCGACCCAGGCGGTGTTGCTCCAGGCCCGCAAGGCGCAGACCACACAACTGGTAGAGCAGCGGAATGAGCGTCATGGGCACGTAGTACAGGTACCACAGCACGGTGGCATAGAACGGCGTGAACGACTTGTACTTGAGAATGACTTCGATCATCCACAGGGCGCAGATGGTGGCGATGGCAACAAGGCGGCGGCGCAACACATAGTCCAAACAGCGCAGATAGACCGATACGCCCCAGATCGAAAATGCAATTGCGGCAACAAGCAACGGCAGAGAGCTCGAATGGACGAGCGCATCCACGACCTTTTCGGACACCTCGCTATAGGCGGGCACGGCGTTAGAAAGTTTGGGGTCGAAGGCGAACAGCGCCGGCAAGACTGCCAAAAGCATGAGGAACAGTGCGGTGATGGCGCCGGCGATAGCGAAGACGCGGTGACGGTACGCCTGATGTGTTATGCCAACAAGGAATCGCGGCATGGCGAAGAGCCTGCCGCCCCTGGGATCCGCCACGGGTGCGGATCGGGCGGCCGTGTGGCCGATATGTCGCTCGCGGGTACCCATAGTGCTTTTAGTGTACCGACAGGCAGGCTCAAAAAGCGGGCCACATGTCCCAAAATCCGCAGACGGCAAGGCGCCCGGCACCCTCCCCCGTCTGGCACTTCCAGATATCCGCCCGCTCCCAAACCCCCGGAAAGCGACAAGGAACCCTTCTGGGGTTTATGCTGGGGGGCGTGTTCACGGGGCTCTTGGGAGT
>CABTZA010000221.1 GCA_902489225.1 uncultured Collinsella sp. | reverse complement strand
TCCATATCGAGCGTCTCGAACTTCATATCGAGCGTGCGGTACGGCAACGCGCCCAAGTCGAGGTTGAACAGCTCATCGAGCGGACCTGTATAGACAATCTCGCCGCCGTAGACCTTACCGTCGACCTTGACGGTGGTCTCGTCGATCTCAAAAAGATCGCGGGCGTCCACGTCGCAGAACACGTCAATCAGGTCGTGGTCGAGCATGTGCTCAAAGAGCGCCGTGTAGCCCTCCTGCGGCATGCCCTGGAAGGGAGCTTGCGGGAAGTAGCGGTCATCATCGCCCACAAAGACGGGAACGCGGCCGGTGATCGAGGGGTCGATCTGATCGGGCGTCTGGCCCCACTGCTTCATGGTGTAATGCAAAAAGACATTCTCGTAGACGTAATCGGCGACCTCGGCAAGATCCGGGTCGTTCTTCTTACGCAGCTCCATAATGGGCACCTTGACATCCTTGCCAAAGGTCTCCACGAGCTTCTGATACAGCTCCTCGCCGCGCTCGTCACCAAAGGCGAGCTTGAGACTCGCATGGTTGAAGGGCACGGGCATAAGGGTACCGTTGATGTTGGCGAGCACCTTGTGCTGATAATCCGTCCACTTGGTAAAGCGCGACAGGAAATTGTGCACGCGCTCGTTAAAGGTGTGATAGATATGCGGACCGTACTCGTGGATCAGGATTCCGGCCTCGTCAGTGCAGTCATAGGCATTGCCCGCAATGTGGCTACGGCGCTCCAAAACGGCAACACGATAGCCGATGGTCTCGGCAAGACGGCGGGCGCAAACGGCACCGGCATATCCAGCACCGACGACAATCATGTCGTACGCGCCGGCGTTAAAGCCTTCAGGCAGGCCTGAGGTAATCTGCATCGATACTCCTTGTCAAAAGCCACGGGCTCGTTAGCTGGGCTTTTCTCGAACATTCTTCGAGACATATTTATCAGACCGATTATAGCGCTAATGCGTCCTATAATGAGCTTGCCACACAAGGAAAGCTCAAGCACCGCGGCGTACATAATTGAAAGGTAAACCCGCTAGCAGCGGGTTTATTCGTGAACAGCCGGGTGCCTGGAGCTTAGCGAAACGCTTGTAAGGAGTAACATGAGCGATTTCCTAAACCGTATGAAGTCTGCCGCCAAGGCCGACCTTAAGACGATCGTCCTGCCCGAGGGCGAGGATCCGCGCACTATCGTCGCGGCCACCAAAATCATCGAGGAGGGCCTGGCAAAGATCGTCATCCTGGGCAACCCCGACGAGATCAACGTTCCCGGCGCTACCGTCATCGACCCGCGCAATGCCGAGAAGCACGAGGAGTACGCGCAGAAGTTTGCCGAGCTCCGCGCCAAGAAGGGCGTTACCATCGAGCAGGCTCGCGCCCAGGTGATGGACGCCACCTACTTTGGCACCATGATGGTCAAGATGGGCGATGCCGACGGCCTGGTCTCCGGCGCCTGCCACTCCACCGCCGACACCCTGCGCCCCGCGCTTCAGATCCTCAAGACCGCCCCGGGCACCAAGCTGGTCTCGGCCTTCTTCGTGATGTGCACCGACACCCCGCAGTTCGGCACTGACGGCACGCTGATCTTCGCCGACTGCGGCCTCAACATCAACCCGTCCTCCGACGAGCTCTCCGAGATCGCCATCGCCTCCGCTCACTCCTGGTCCACCTTCATGGGCAACGTTGAGCCGCACGTGGCCATGCTCTCCTACTCCACCATGGGCTCCGCTGGCGGCGAGGTCGCCAAGAAGGTCCAGGAGGCCGTGAAGTTCTGCAAGGAGAAGGCTCCCGAGCTCGCCATCGATGGCGATCTGCAGCTCGACGCCGCTATCGTCCCCACCGTCGCCCAGCTCAAGGCTCCCGGCTCCTCCGTTGCCGGTAAGGCCAACGTGCTCGTGTTCCCCGACCTCGAGGCCGGCAACATCGGCTACAAGCTGGTCCAGCGCTTCGCCGGCGCTGACGCTTACGGCCCCATCCTGCAGGGCATCGCCAAGCCGGTCAACGACCTGTCGCGCGGCTGCTCTGCCGACGACATCGTGGGTGTCGTGGCCATCACCGCCGTCCAGGCTCAGATGGCTGAGTAGCGGACGCACTCGCCCGAAGGCCGTACGGGCTAACCCCTGAAAACGTCCTCGACCAATGAAACGCCCCCGTTCTGCTCCTCCGGAGCTACGAACGGGGGCGTTTCTGGTCTGCGGATTGTTTTCAGGGGTTAGCCCGTACGGCCTTCTACCGCCACGTAACAATTGGGGCATCTGGAGTGGACGGCGGCTTGGCTACGAGCTGGGGCTGAGGATCTGAATGGTCGGGTGTCGTTGCTGGGAGCGCAGGCGTTGCTGGTGACGATCACTTTGGGACTGGAATTTCCGCCTGCTAGTAAAAAGGCCTCCGGAGCTGTTGCTCTGGAGGTCTTTCTCTCAATTGCAAACGAATGCGCTAGTTGTTCCTGGTCAGACGCTCGACGTCGTGGGCGATCATGTATTCCTCGTCGGTGGGGATAACCATGACCGTGACGGAAGAGCCGGCGGCACTAATGACCTGCGAGCCGTTGCCCACGGCCTCGCGGTTCTTGTTGTTGTCGAT
>CABTZA010000220.1 GCA_902489225.1 uncultured Collinsella sp. | reverse complement strand
AGCTGGAGGACCCTGACATAGCGACGTTAATTTCCCCGGCCCGCCGCGCTCGGGCGATATGGTCGTGGGCCTCGTGGGCCACAAGACGGCATACGACAAGCACATCTACAGTGACATCGACCTCAAGCTCTACCGCGGCGAGCATGTGGCGCTCGTCGGCCCCAACGGCGCCGGCAAGTCCACCCTCATGAAGATCCTCGCCGGCCTGGAACCGCCCACCACCGGCACCCGCGACCTGGGCACCAACGTGGGTGTGGCCTACTACGCCCAGCACGCGCTCGAGGGCATGACCGAGTCCAACACCGTCCTGCAAGAGATCGACACCGTCACGCCCAAGTGGACCATGCCGCAGCAGCGCAGCCTGCTGGGCGCCTTCCTATTTAGCGACAACGACTCCATCGAGAAGCAGGTCCGTGTCCTCTCCGGCGGCGAAAAGGCGCGTCTGGCGCTTGCCAAGATGCTCGTGGCCCCCGAGGCGCTCCTGTGCCTGGACGAGCCCACCAACCACCTGGACATCGACTCGGTAGACATGCTCGAGAACGCCCTGCAAAACTTCCCCGGCACCATCGTGCTGATCAGCCACGACGAGCACCTGGTACGCGCTGTGGCCAACCGCATCATTGACATCCGCGATGGCAAGGTCACGGTCTACGACGGCGACTACGACTACTACCTCTACAAGCGCGAGGACCTCGCAGCCCGCGCCGCGGCCGATGCGGCAGGGGAGAGCGCACCGGCCGCGACCAAGTCCGCTAAGGTCACCGCGGCCCAGCCCGACACCCCCGCCACCGCCTCCAAGCCCGCCGAGGGCAAAAAGACCAAGGAGCAAAAGCGCGCCGAGGCCCAGGCCCGCGCCGCGCTCAACAAAAAGCTCAAGGGCGTGCGCAACCAGCTCAAGAAGATCGAGGCCGAGCTCGACAAAAAGCGCGCCCGCTATGACGAGCTTATGGAATTGATGGCGAGCGAAGAGCTTTATGCCGATCAGGACAAGTTCAATGCCGCGCTGGGGGAATATAACGGCCTTAAGCAAGAACTGCCCAAGCTCGAGGACGAATGGCTGGAGCTTTCCACCCAGATCGAAGAGGAGACCGCGCGTGAATTCTCGTAAGGCCGCTGCCGTGGCGATGAGCGTCATCGCCATCGCCTGTCGCATCTGCGGCATCTTTATGAGCGCGATGACCGTGCTGCTGTGCTTTAGCGGCCTGACCGCCAAGCTGCAGATTGTCGGCTTTGTCGTTGAGCTTTCTCGCGCGCTGCCGAGCGCCATCGCCGGCTACGGCGTCATCACCTCACCCTTTGGCGGCGTTTTCCGCTTGGATTACGCCATCGTGGCCGTCATCCTGTTTGTAGCTGACTACCTGCTCACGCGCGCCTCGCGCCGCGTCCGCTAGGGGAGCGCCATGTCCAGCAGCTACATCATGAACCTGCTCGCCAGCGCCGTCGCCGTCATCGTGGGCATCGTCATCCACGAAAGTGCGCACGCCGCCGCGGCCTGGGCACTCGGCGATAAGACAGCCCGTTCGCGCGGCCGCGTGTCACTCAACCCGCTCAACCATATCGATCCGTTTGGCACTATCATCCTGCCGCTGCTCATGCTCGCCGCCGGTGGCCCGGTGTTTGCCTTCGCCAAGCCCGTGCCCGTCTACCTCAACAACCTCAAGCACCCCAAGCGCGACGAGGTCCTGGTGAGCGCGGCCGGCCCCGCATCGAATATCGCGCTCGCGTGCCTGGCTGCAGCCCTCATGCACCTGGCCTATGGCAACCTCTACGCCAGCATGTCCTTTGCTGTGGCGTCTCAAATCATGAACTTCGGCGCCACGTTTATCGTGGTTAACCTGTCGCTTGCGTTCTTTAACCTTATTCCGATTCCGCCGCTTGACGGCTCGTCTATCATCGTGCCGTTCCTTAAAGGCAAGGCGCTGACCAACTACTACCACCTGCAGCAATACGCTATGCCCATCCTCATCCTAGTGCTGTACCTGCTGCCCATGTGGACCGGCATCGATGTGATCGGCCGCTATTTCGACGTTACCGTGTATCCGCTCGCTGAGCAGATGCTCAACTTCGCAATCGCCGGCATCTAAGGTAAACTTACAGGTCGACCGTGCAAAACGGTCGCAACATGCACCCAAACCGCGCCGCGAAGGCGCCGTCAAAGGAGGTCGAAGATGTCGTATCGCGTGTCGACGCAGGTCTACAGCGGACCGTTCGACCTGCTGCTGCAGCTGGTAACCCGCCAAAAAGTAGATATCGGCGCCATCTCCATCAGCGAGGTGGCCGAGCAGTACCTTGCCGAGGCCGAGCGCATCGAGGCGCTGGACCTGGACGTAGCAAGCGACTTTTTGCTGGTCGCGGCAACCCTTTTGGACATCAAGGCCGCCTCTCTGGTGCCGCAGGAGGCCCCGCGCAAAGTCGATGACGACGATGACGAGTTCGACGAAGACCTCGAAGAACTCAGTGCGCTCGACGGCGACGCCTTGCGCGAGGTCCTGATCCAGCGCCTGATTGCCTACAAGCAGTTTAAAGGCGCGGCGGCAGCCCTCGGTGCCCGCATGCAGGCCGAAAGTCGCATGCACCCGCGTGTGGCCGGCCCCGACCCCGAGTTCTT
>CABTZA010000219.1 GCA_902489225.1 uncultured Collinsella sp. | reverse complement strand
GTCCATGCATACCTTTCGGCGCACGTATGAATACAGGCGGCGAGAGGAAGAGACAAGCTTGTGAGGCGATTATTGAACCCCGTCGATGCAAACAAAAAGCCGCCACAGACCGTAAGACCTGCGGCGGCTTCGCCTTAATTAATAGTTGAGTAAATACCTGAGCCTATCCCTCGATACGGCTCAAGAACTCACGGGTGCGCTGCTCACGCGGATGGTCGATGACCTGCTCGGCAGGACCCTCCTCGACAATGCGGCCGCCATCCATAAAGACCACGCGGTCGGCAACATCGCGCGCAAACTGCATTGCGTGGGTCACAATCACCATCGTCATATTCTGCGCGGCAAGGTCTTTAATGACACGCAGCACCTCGGCCGTCAGCTCGGGATCGAGCGCCGAGGTCGGCTCGTCAAAGAACAGGATCTCCGGGTCGAGCGCCAAGGCGCGGGCGATACTCACACGCTGTTGCTGACCGCCCGAAAGCTCACACGGAACCTTGTTCTCGTTGCCCACAAGCCCCATCTGAGCAATCAATTCATGCGCACGAGCTTCCGCCTGCTCGCGCGGGCGCTTAAGCACGCGGATCGGCGCGTCGATGATGTTTTTCATCACGGTATAGTGCGGGAACAGGTTGTAATTTTGGAACACCAGGCCGAATCGCGAGCGCGCCTGCTTGGGCACATCGCCCTTCGCATAGACCGCGCCCGAACCCGCATCCGTCGCAACGGCAAGGTCACCAAACGAGAGCGAGCCTCCGTCGAGTGTCTCGAGCAGCGTGGCACACCGCAGCAGCGTGGACTTGCCGCCACCCGAAGGCCCGATAATCGCCACGACCTCGCCACGCTTTACCTCGAGCGAGATATCCTTGAGCACCTCATTGCCGCCAAACGCCTTACGCGCGTTCGATATATTCATTACCGAGTTAGTCATGATAATAGTCCAGCTTCTTTTCGGCGGCGCCCAACAGCATCTCGACCACGAAGTTGAAAACCCAGTAGATCAGCGCCGCAATCGCAAACGGTACCATGCTCACCTGCGAGGCAACCAGGGCCTTGGCGGTCGAGAACATCTCGCCCACGCCAATGGCAAACGCCAGCGACGTGTCCTTGACCAGCGTGATGATCTCGTTGCCCATCGCCGGCAGAATACGCTTGGCAACCTGCGGCATCACAATGTACAAAAACGTCTGCAGGCGCGAGTAGCCCAGCACCTCGGCGGCCTCGTATTGACCGCGCGGAATGGACTGCAGGCCCGAGCGATAGATCTCGGCAAAGTAACCGGCGTAGTTGATGATGAACGCTACGACGCACGCCGTCCACTTGGAATCGGGCGTGAGCGAAATGCCGAACACGTAGTACGGGGCAAAGTAGATGGCAAACATCTGCAGCATGAGCGGCGTGCCGCGCATAACCGAGATATAGATGCGCGCAATCCAGCGGAGCGGCGCAATTTTGCTCATGCGCATAAACGCCACGGGAATTCCCAGCGGAATCGACCCGAGCAGCGTCAGTACAAACAGCTGCAAACTGACCAAGAATCCCTGGCCGAGCATCTGCATCATGACCTGAATAGACATTACTTGAGCACCCAATTATCGAAAGACAAACCATAGCTTGAATATTTATCGCAGAGGTCCTTGACCGTGCCGTCCTCGTAGAGCGCCTTGAGCGACTCGGCTACAGCATCGGCCGACTTGGTGTCGCCCTTCTTAAAGCCAACGGCGTAGTGCTCGCTGGACAGCGGCTCATCAAGCTGCGTATAGGCATCGGGCTTGGCGGCAAGCTGATACTGGGCAATCGAAAGGTCGCACGCCACGGCATCGACCGCGCCGCTCTCGAGCTGCATAAAGGCCGTGTTGTACTCGCCGATCGTGTCGAGCGTGGCAAACGTCGCCGCCAGATCCTTCTGGTCACCCTCGAGCACATCCTGCGCAGCGGAATCGGTCTGGGTAATCACGGTCTTGCCGGCAAGATCGTCCCAGCTCTTGATGCCCGCGTCCTTCTTGACCACGAGCACTTGCTCGTTGAGCATGTACGGCTCAGAGAACGTGTAGTCATCCTCGCGCCCCTCCATGGTAAAGCCGTTCCAGATGCAGTTGATGGCGCCCGAGTTAAGCAGCGTATCCTTGGCGTCCCAGTCGATGGCCTCGTATTTGACCTCCCAGTCCTGCTTATCGGCAACAGCCTTGGCCAGATCGAGATCAAAGCCGGTGTACTCGCCATCGTCGCCCACAAAGCCGTACGGAGGATAGGACTTATCGAAGCCCACCACGAGCTTCTTGGACTCCGCAGCACCCTTCACATCCTTGGCCGCGGCAGAGCCAGCAGCGGAGCCCTTGCCGGCACCACCGCCGCAACCGACAAGACCAAGGCCAAGCACCGTGGCGAGCGAGCCGGCTAGACCAACAAACTGACGACGAGACATATCGGTGTTCATGGTATCCCCCCTTGATGGCACTTTAGTTAAGTAAAGTGAGTCGTGTAACGTCCAGAATCATACACTTTAGTGAGATGGAGTACAAGGGAGGGTTTGCCCGGCGTGGGCGGGGAGCGGCGCGTAATTAAGTTTCCTGCTCTACAGTCCTGCGCAAGACGGAAAGCACATTAAGTGCTTTCCTTTGCGTG
>CABTZA010000218.1 GCA_902489225.1 uncultured Collinsella sp. | reverse complement strand
GTGACGACGTGCCATACGCATACACGCGATCTTGCTGCCGAGTGCCGTTCTGCCGATATCGTTGTTGCGGCCGTTGGACGCGCGAGCACGATTGGCGCGGATGCCGTTCGCGAGGGCCAGACGATCATTGATGTTGGCATTAACTGGGACGAGGCTGCTGGCAAGCTGGTCGGGGACATCGATTTTGATGCTGCGGAGCCGGTCGTTAACGCCATCACGCCCGTGCCGGGCGGCGTGGGGGCTGTGACCACCGCGATTCTCGCCAAACACGTGATTGAGGCGGCGGAGCGCGCATCGAAATAGGCGTTTGGGCTGTTTGAGGGGTTAGTTCTATACCCCGTGGACAAAAAATGCCAAATATGAGTACTGTTGCCAAGATAGTCACATATATTTTAGGTTAATTTGGCTCTCTAACGATATTTATTATCGATAGAAGCCTATTTTATTGGACCTATGGGGAAGTACATCATCTAATTTTTGAACAAATGTAGACTTTCGACACCCATGCGTAGCAAAATTGCTGTTACTAAATTAGTGACAGTACTCATATTTGGCATTTTTTGACCACAGGGGTTGCCAGCGCCGTGGTTTCGCCCTTTCTGCGCCGAAGCGATACACTGTTGCCGTTTGATTTCTTCGCTCAAGGAGGATGCGCATGCCGTGCACAACGATTCTGGTCGGTAAAAACGCAAGCTACGACGGGTCGACCCTGGTCGCGCGTAACGAGGACTCGTCCAACGGGGTGTTTGAGCCCAAACGTATACGCGTGGTGCATCCCGACGAGCAGCCGCGCGTCTACACAAGCGTCCTGAGCCACCTGACCGTTGAACTGCCCAATAACCCCATGCGCTACACGAGCGTCCCCGATGTTGTCCCGGGCCACGGCATCTGGGCCGAGGCCGGTTTCAACGAGCTCAATGTGGGCATGTCCGCAACCGAGACGCTCACCACCAACGAGCGCGTCCGCGGTGCCGACCCGCTCGTCGACTACGTACCCGCCAAGGGCAACGAGGGTGAGGACGGCTATGTGCCGGCGCAACCTGGTGGCCTGGGCGAGGAGGATATGGTGACCCTGGTCCTGCCGTACGCCAAGTCCGCCCGCGACGGCGTTCGTATCCTGGGCGACCTGCTCGAGCGCTACGGCACCTACGAGAACAACGGCATCGCCTTTAGTGACGTGGACGAGATCTGGTGGCTCGAGACCATCGGCGGCCACCACTGGATCGCCAAGCGTGTGCCTGATGACGCCTATGTGACCATGCCCAACCAGCTGGGTATCGACAGCTTTGACCTAGACGACGCCGAGGGCGCCCAGACCGACCACATGTGCTCGGCCGACCTGCGCTCCTGGATGGCCGAGTGGCATCTGGACCTGACGTTGGGCGTCGAGGGCGACGGTCCGGCAACGGTCTTTAACCCGCGCGAGGCCTTTGGCTCGCACAGCGACAGCGACCATGTCTACAACACGCCGCGCGCCTGGTACATGCAGCGCTGCCTCAACCCCGGCGACGTGTGGGACGGCCCCGACGCCGACTACACGCCCGAGAGCGACGATATCCCCTGGAGCCGCGTGCCCGAGCGTAAGGTGACCATCGAGGACATCAAGTACGTGCTTTCGAGCCACTACCAGGGCACGGAGTACGACTGTTACGGCAGCAAGGGCACGCCCGCCACGCGCGGCGCCTATCGCCCCATCGGCATCAATCGCAACAGCCAGCTCGCCGTGCTGCAGCTGCGCCCCTATGCGCAGCCGGCCTACCGTGCCGTGCAGTGGATGGCCTTTGGCTCCAACTCGTTTAACGCGCTGGTTCCGCTGTACGCCAACGTCGAGACCATGCCCGAGTACTATGCCGACACGCAGGCTCGCGTGACGTCCGAAAACTTCTACTGGGCCAACCGCCTGATCGGCGCCCTGGCTGACGTCCGTTTCCATGAGTGCGGCCGCGCTGTGGAGGACTACCAGGAGAAGGTCGGCGGCATGGGCCACAAGCAGATTCACGACGTTGACGCTGTCGTAGCCGCGCTGCCCGAGGCCGAGGTGCCTGCCGAGCTCGCCCGCGCCAACGAGGCCTTTGCCGAGCTCGTGCGCGTGGAGACCGATGCCCTGTTGGGCAAGGTGCTCTACACCACGAGCTGCGCCATGAAGAACTCTTTCGCGATGAACGACAACGTGAGGTAGGGATTTCCCGTCGATTGAATAGCGCTAAAACGCTTTGTCGCTTTCGCTCAATCTTGGGTACAAGAACGCCAATGCAGTTGTTTGTGATTGGAGACAACCATGGTTATGAAACTCGATCAGCTTGTTAACGGCGCCATTAACGTGGGCTTTGGCGCTGCCGCCGTTGCTGTCGAAGGCGGCAAGAAGGTTCTCGACGACCTTAATACCAAGGGCGAGCAGGTTCGCAAGGACGCCGGCGCTCCCGATATCGCCCGCAGTGTGTCCGACATGTTCGAGCAGGCCGGCGGTACCATCTCCGATCTGACCGAGCGTCTGGGCATGCAGGGCGAGACCGCGGCCCAGCGCGTGCTCGATGAGCTCATCCTTGCTCGCGTCCGCGTTATGACCGCGTCCGAGCGCACGGCCTTCCTGGCCCACGTGCGCGACATCGTCGATTCGGTCGAGGACAACGTGACCTCGGTGCCCGTCGAGTC
>CABTZA010000217.1 GCA_902489225.1 uncultured Collinsella sp. | reverse complement strand
ATCAAAAATCGCGGAAAGCCTGGTCCTCCAAAAAGGTGGATGGCCCCATTGAAGGGGTCCCTGCCGCCCTTCCACTTCTACGTCGCCAACGACGAAGACGCCCCCGCCGGCCTCGGCATGACCTGCGTCTCCGGCTCCCTTGCCCACGGCATCGAGGAGCGCGACACCTACGTCGAGATGGCCCGCCAAATCTGCGCCGAGTACGGCTGCAAGAAGGTCGCTTCGGTCGTCCGCAACATCTCCTGCGTCGAGCGCTCCATCTGGATGGGCATGCTCTATGACGCCGAGAGCGGCGAGCACTGGTTCTCCCCTGCTCACGACGTTCACGTGCTCGAGGGCGTTGCCGCCGGCGACGCTTTCAACGCCGGCCTCGTCCATGCCCTCATCAACGACTTTGACCCGCAGGACGCCGTCAACTACGCGATTGCAGCCTCGATCCTCAAGCTCACCATCAAGGGCGATTCCAACTTGGTGACCGCAGGCGAGATCGCAGCCGTGGCATCCGCCGCCGACGGTGGCACCCGCGTCGCGCGCTAGTCCGTCTCCATTCCGCGGGCCGCAGCTTTCCAATCCCATACCCCTGCGGCCCGCTCCCCGATTCCTCCGGTCGGGCAAAACCACCAGTCCCATTCCGGTTTTGCCTGGCATTCCCTACATGACTGGTCGAGCAGCTGGTTTTGGAATTGCTTGAACCCCAAGCAGTGCCTCCGATAACCAATCCAAAATCGGCTCCTGACCAGCATATTTGGCAATCACGCGCCCATGCGCGCCATACATCGAAAGGAACATTATGTTCGATCAGTTCTACACCACGCTTGAGTCCCTGGGCATCGTGCCGGTCGTCGTGCTCGACAAGGTCGAGGACGCCGCTCCGCTCGCCCACGCCCTTATGGCAGCTGGCATGAAGTCCGCCGAGGTCACCTTCCGCACCGCCTGCGCCGCCGAGTGCATCGCCGCTATGGCCGAGGCCGAGCCCGAGATGTGCGTTGGCGCCGGCACTGTCCTGACCGTCGAGCAGGTTGAGCAGGCCCGCGCAGCCGGTGCCAAGTTCATCGTCTCCCCGGGTTACAACGAGGACGTTGTGAAGCACTGCATCGACATCGACCTGCCTGTCCTTCCCGGCACCGTAACCCCCTCCGAGGTCACCGCAGCCGAGAACCTGGGCCTCAAGGTCACCAAGTTCTTCCCCGCGTCCCAGTATGGCGGCCTGAACACCATCAAGGCCCTCGCCGCTCCGTTTGTCGGTCACCGCTTTATGCCCACCGGCGGCGTGAGCACCGCCAACGTCGAGGAGTACCTGAGCTCCTCCGCCATCATCGCCTGCGGTGGCACCTGGATGGTCAAGCCGGCCCTGTTTGCCGACGGCGACTTCTCCAAGGTCGAGCAGATCGCCCGCGAGGCCATGGACGTCGTCAAGAAGGTCCGCGGCTAGGTTTAGCTCTCTATCGTGAAAGGGGGCGTGCCCTAGACCTCGCCCTCTTTCTTTTAAAGCGGCTCGGAAGCGCGCCGTTTCCGTCACGAACAAGAACCAAAACCGTCTTGTATGCTGATAGAACGTGACGGAAGCGACACGCCCCCGAGCCGCTTTGTATAATCGGCTGGCAGTCGCGCTCAACTGAGCCACTTCGGTAAAAGCCGAGCCATCAAAACAGCTGCGGCGCCGTCTGGAGGAATGGACCTTTGCTTCCGGTCTTTTCCTCCAAGCGGCACCGCATCTTTGTGCCCCGGTCACACCCCAACGCAGTTGCGGTGAAATAGGGACTGTTTGCGCCACCTAGGTCACAAAACAGTCCCTATTTCACCGCAACTTATATGGGGATTGATTAGATGAACGAGTCTTTGGACAGCTCAAAATAGTCGGGATGCAAGGCGATAACCGGACCTTGCTCTTCGGGCATCAGGTGCAGGTGCGTCTCTGCCAGATAGCTCGCCGCGTCGGTATCGCCCCTCTTAATGGCCTCGAGAATCCGGCGATGCTGCCGACGAATCGGCTCCCAATCCAAATCCTGCGACACCATACGCAACCAGTTATATCGCTCAAAATGCGTGTTGATGCTCTTCATCCAACCCCACAACATGTGACGACCGGCAATCTCAAAACATGTCTCATGGAACAGGTTATCCAGGTCAAAGAAACGGCGCGTTTCGCCATGGTCGAGCGACTCGGACTCGGTAAGAATCTGCTCAAGCCGCTGCTTTTGCTCGGGCGAGGCGGCCGAACAGCATTTAATTAGCACGCTTCTCTCGAGCTTCTCGCGCAAAAAGCAGGCGTTTTCGGCGCGTTCCATGCTGATCTTAGAGACGTAGGTGCCGCTTTTGGGACGCGTTTCCACCAGCTCCTGCTCACGCAAGCGCACAAAGGATTCGCGAATGGGCGTGCGCCCGATTCCCGTCTCCTTTTCCAGACCAATCGCCGAAAGACGCGTGCCGGGCCTGAGCTCGACATAGATGATCTTGGAGCGCAATGCGTTGTACGCCTGGTCTTGCAGGCTCTGATAATGCTGGTGCTGTTCCATAAAGCCCTCGGATGAAGCTCACGGTTTGTCGAATTTCACCATGCAATACTATCGCATCCCCCGCCCCATCATAAGTTGCGGTGGAATAGTTCCTGTTCAAGGCCTTCAGCAGCAAAAACAGGAACTATTCCACCGCAACT
>CABTZA010000216.1 GCA_902489225.1 uncultured Collinsella sp. | reverse complement strand
TGCGAAAAGTACCTGAGTGTGCCGGCAACGACCAACTTTGGCATCATGTTCGTGCCGTTTGAAGGGCTGTACGCCGAGGTCGTCAGCCGCTCCGGGCTTATCGAGACCCTGGGCCGCGACTATCACGTCAACGTTGCCGGCCCCAGCACCATGGCGGCCATTCTCAACAGCCTGCAGATGAGCTACCAGACGTTTAGGCTGCAAAAACGCACCGACGATGTACTGCGAGTGCTCTCCGCCGTCAAGGCCGAGCTGCCGCGCTATCAAAAGGCGCTGCGCCGCGCCCAGCAGCAGATCGAGACCGCGGGTAAAACGGTCGAGGGCATTATCACCACGCGCACCAACGTCATGGAGCGCAAACTCAAGGATATCGACGCGCTGGAAGACGCCGACCAAGCCGATGAGATCTTGGGACTCACGCCCGCGGGCCTTTCCACAGACCAAGAAGACGAGGACTAATTGCAACAAGGCAGCGGGGCACCGGCGCAAACGCGGGCACCCCGCTGCCTTTCACATCGCGCTTGCCTGAAGTGCGCTTTAGTGTGCAACAATGGCGTTTCGCCCTATCAGACGCGAAAGGAAGCCCATGTCTCAGAGAAACACCAGTCCGCTGAAACGCTCCACCGTGCGCCGCACGCTGCAGCGGTTTTGGGGTGTCACGCGCACGCAGCCGCTGATTGTCTTTCTCTCGGTGTTCTCGTCGGCGGGCTACATCTTTTTGCTGACGTTTGCCAATACCTATGTGATGGCCCTCATTGTCGACCGCGTTCAAGCCGGTCCCGTGGCGGGTGATCAGGTGTTTGAGGTCTTCGGCCCCTATATCCTGGCGCTCGTACTCGTTAACCTGGTGGGCCAAATCCTCTCCAAGCTGCAGGACTACACCGTCTACAAGCTCGAGATTGCGGGCAACTATCACCTGGCGCGCCTGTGCTTCGACACGCTCTCCAATCAATCCATGACATTTCACACCAGCCGCTTTGGCGGATCGCTCGTGAGCCAGACGAGCCGTTTTATGAGCGGCTATACGGGGCTGGTCGACGTGACGGTGTATTCGCTCATCCCCACCATCACCTCGGTCATCTGCACGGTGGCGGCGCTCGCCCCGGTGGTGCCGACGTTTACCGTGATCCTGGTGTGCATCATGGCCGTCTACATCGCGTTTGTCTGGCTTATGTACAAGCGCATCATGCCGCTTTCGGCCGCGACGTCCGCCGCGCAGAACAAGCTCTCGGGCGTGCTCTCCGACGCGGTCACGAACATCTTGGCCGTCAAGACCTGCGGGCGCGAGGACTTTGAACGTGATCTGTTCGACGCCGCTGATCGTGCCGCGCGCGATGCCGAGACGGTCTCGATGCACGCCATGATGCAGCGCAACTTTACGACCTCGGGTCTTATCGTCATCACCATGGCCGTGGTGAGCGTATTCGTGGCGGGCGGCAACGCGTGGTTTGGCATCTCGGCCGGCTCGCTCGTCATGATCTTTACCTACACCTATAACCTCACCATGCGCCTGAACTACGTAAGCTCCATGATGCAGCGCATCAACCGCGCGCTCGGCGATGCGGCCGAGATGACGCGCGTGCTGGACGAGCCACGTTTGGTGGCAGATGACCCGGACGCCCCCGAGCTCAAAGTGACCGAGGGCGCGATTGATTTTGAGCAGCTGAGCTTTGCGTACCGTGACGCTGCGGCGGGCGAGAGCGTGTTCGACGACCTGACGCTCCATGTGGCGGCGGGCCAGCGCGTGGGCCTGGTGGGCAAATCGGGCTCGGGCAAGACGACGCTCACCAAGCTGTTGCTGCGCCTGGACGACGTACAGGGCGGCTGCGTGCTCGTGGACGGCCAGGACGTCTCGCGCTGCACGCAGCAGAGCCTGCGCCGCCAGGTTGCCTACGTGCCGCAGGAGGCGCTACTGTTCCATCGCTCCATTCGCGAGAATATCGCCTACGGTCGCCCCGACGCCACCGACGGGCAGATCCGCGAGGCGGCTCGCTTGGCTAACGCGACCGAGTTTATCGACCGCCTGCCCCGTGGCTTTGACACCATGGTGGGCGAGCGCGGCGTTAAGCTTTCGGGCGGCCAGCGCCAGCGCGTGGCCATTGCCCGCGCTATTCTGACCGATGCGCCGATCCTGGTGCTCGACGAGGCGACGTCTGCCTTGGACAGCGAGTCCGAGGCGCTGGTGCAGGAGGCGCTCGAGAACCTGATGTGCGGCCGCACCTCCATTGTGGTGGCACATCGCCTGTCCACCGTGGCGGCGCTCGATCGCATCGTGGTGCTGGCGGACGGCGAGATTGTCGAGGACGGTACGCATGCGCAGCTTGTCGAGGCGGGCGGCGAGTACGCAAGCCTGTGGGGCCGCCAGACCGGCGCATTTTTGGAGGCGTAAAGACCCCATACGTGGGACAATCGTGCCCATAGGTTTGTTACGCCGCCGAGCCGAGGAGTCGTTATGCCACGCGAGACCAATGCCGCCAAACGCGAGCGCGCCATCGAGGTGTGCGAGCGCCTCAACCGTCGCTATGGCCCGGTCGAGTGCTTCTTGGACCACGAGAATCCCTTTAGGCTGCTCATTGCGGTACTGCTCTCGGCTCAGACGACCGACGCGCAGGTCAACAAGGTGACGCCGCAGCTGTTTGCCCAGTGGCCCACGCCCGAGGCCATGGC
>CABTZA010000215.1 GCA_902489225.1 uncultured Collinsella sp. | reverse complement strand
GGACAGGTTTATTTTGGCAGCGTTTATCTGCGAAAACGCCGCAACGGCCGCATCGCAATAAACGCTGCCCCGCCATACATACGTAGCATCCCAAAGGGGGCCGGTCTCACCGCAACGCGAGACCGGCCCCCTTCGCCGTTTTGCCTGATAAAACCGACCAAAATAAACCTGTCCCTTTTTGGTAGGTCAGACGGGATAAACCGTTTTCCCACCTGCCGAAGAAACACGTAAACGGCATGGCCATGAGGGTATAATTTGCACCGTATGTTTGCACAACGCCTGTGCGCGTACGGTTATATTCGGGCTACCGTCCATTTCCGTGGAGGCACGGTTCGGCAGCCCTTACAAGAGAGGGGTTCTATGTATAAGATCCTGGAGAAGACGCAGTTCTCGGAGAAGGTGTTCAAGTTCCGCATCGAGGCGCCTGCAATCGCCAAACATGCGCACGCTGGACAGTTCCTCATGGTTCGCGCCAACGAGACGGGCGAGCGCGTCCCGTTTACCCTGGCCGGCTGGAACGGTGACGAGGGCTGGGTCGAGTTCATCTTCATGGTGATCGGCAAGACCACCGAGATGCTGTCCACCTACGAGGCCGGCGAGTCGCTGCGCGACGTCGTGGGCCCGCTGGGCGTTCCCACCGAGATGGCAGAGGGCCCCTGCGCCGTCATTGGCGGCGGCGTCGGTCTGGCAATTGCCTTCCCGGTCGCCAAGCACCTGGTCGAGACCGGCCACGAGGTGCACGCCATCATGGGCGCCCGCACCAAGGACCTCCTGCTCATGGAGGACCAGTTCCGCGAGCTTCTCGACGAGGACCACATCCACATCACCACCGATGACGGTTCCTACGGCGAGCAGGGCGTTGTCACCGCTCCGCTGGAGCGCCTGCTGCAGGACAAGGCCGTGAGCCAGGTCTTCTGCGTCGGCCCCGTTCCGATGATGAAGTTCTCGACCCTCACCGCCCAGAAGTACGACACCCCCATCACCGCGTCCCTCAACCCCATCATGGTTGACGGCACCGGCATGTGCGGCTGCTGCCGCGTCGAGGTGGGCGGCGTGACCAAGTTCGCTTGCGTCGACGGCCCCGACTTCGATGCCACCCTGGTCGACTGGGATGACCTTCGTGCCCGCCAGGCCGCTTACCGTTCCGAAGAGGGCGAGTCCCTCAAGGCCTATGAGGAAAAGAGCTGCGCATGCCACTAGTTAACGGTCGTTTCGTTGCCGATATGAAGTCGCCCCGCACCCCCGATAACGAGGAGCCGGCTGCCGAGCGCGCCTGCGACTTCCGCCCCGTCGACAAGGGCTTCACCGAGGAGATGGCGCTGGCCGAGGCCGAGCGCTGTCTCAACTGCAAGAAGCCGTTCTGTGTTGAGGGCTGCCCCGTCAACATCAACATCCCCCGCTTTATCGAGCAGATCCGCGAGAAGGACTTCGGCGGCGCCCTCGATACCATCCGCGAGGACTCCATGCTTCCCGCCATCTGCGGCCGCGTCTGCCCGCAGGAGAACCAGTGCGAGGGCAAGTGCATCCGCGGTAAGAAGTCCGAGCCCGTGGCCATCGGCCAGCTCGAGCGCTTCCTGGGTGACCGCCCCGAGCTCGCCTCCACGCCCAAGATGGCCCCCAAGAACGGCAAGAAGGTCGCCGTCGTCGGCTCCGGCCCGTCCGGCATCACCTGCGCCGGCGAGCTCGCCCGCAACGGCTTTGACGTCACCGTCTTTGAGGCCTTCTTCACCGGCGGCGGCGTGCTGGTCTACGGCATCCCCGAGTTCCGTCTGCCCAAGGCAGTCGTCAAGCGCGAGATTGACGGCCTGGAGGATATGGGCGTCAAGTTTGAGTACAACTCCGTCGTGGGCAACATGGCCACGGCCGAGGAACTGTTCGAGCAGGGCTTCGACGCCATCTACGTGGCAACCGGCGCTGGCCTGCCCAAGTTCCTCAACGTCCCCGGCGAGAACCTGCCCAACGTCTTCTTCGCGAACGAGTACCTCACCCGCGTGAACCTGATGAAGGCCAACAAGTTCCCCGAGTACGATACCCCCACCAAGCACGGCAAGAACGTCGTCGTCTTTGGTGGCGGCAACGTGGCTATGGACGCCGTCCGTACCGCCAAGCGTCTGGGCGCCGAGCACGCCATCATCGCTTACCGCCGTACCGAGGACGAGATGCCCTGCCGTCGTGCCGAGCTGCACCACGCCAAGGCCGAGGGCGTCGAGGTTCTGCCGCTCGTTTCCCCGCTCGAGTTTGTCGCTGGCGAGGACGGCTCCGTGTGCGCCGTCAAGGTCCAGAAGATGGAGCTCGGCGAGCCCGACGAGTCCGGCCGTCGTCGCCCGGTGCCCATCGAGGGCGCCATCGAGGAGATCCCCTGCGACGTCGCGATCTCGGCTATCGGCACCAACGCCAACCCCTTCGCTGCCAAGATCGGCGGCAAGATGGAGCTCAACAAGTGGGGCTACATCGTCGCCGACGAGGAGACCGGCCAGACCACCGATCCCCGCATCTGGGCCGGCGGCGACATCGTCACCGGTGCCGCTACGGTCATTCTGGCGATGGGCGCCGGCAAGAAGGCCGCTGCCTCCATCACCAAGAGCCTGCTGGGCGAGTAATCACCTACAGCGCTAGCCACCAAACGGCAAAGTCCCCGTCGAGCACACGCTCGGCGGGGACTTTTTCTATGCCGATCGCCCTACCACCACAAAGGTGCCTGT
>CABTZA010000214.1 GCA_902489225.1 uncultured Collinsella sp. | reverse complement strand
AAGCCCATGGACCGCCTGCTGTGCGGCGACGTGGGCTTTGGCAAGACCGAGGTCGCCCTGCGTGCGGCGTTTAAGTGTGTGGACTCCGGCCGCCAGGTCATGGTGCTCTGCCCCACGACCATTCTGGCCCAGCAGCACTACGAGACCTTCTTCGAGCGCTTTGCCCCGTTTGGCCTCGAGGTTGAGGTGCTCAGCCGCTTCCGCACGCCGGCGCAGCAGAAGCGCGCGCTCAAGGCGTTTGCCGAGGGCACGATCGACGTGCTTATCGGCACGCACCGCCTGCTTTCGGCCGATGTGAACCCCAAGAACCTGGGCCTGGTGATCATCGACGAGGAACAGCGCTTTGGCGTGCAGCACAAGGAACAGCTCAAGAACCTGCGTGAGCAAATTGACGTGCTCACGCTTTCGGCAACGCCGATTCCGCGAACCATGCAGATGGCCACGAGCGGTGTGCGCGACATGAGCCTAATCACCACACCACCCACCGGGCGTCGCCCCGTGATCGTGCACGTGGGGGAGTACGACCCCGATGTGGTGAGCGCGGCGATTCGCCTGGAGGTGGGTCGCGGCGGCCAGGTGTACTACGTGTCCAACCGCGTCAAGACTATCGACGATGCCGTGGCGCGCGTGCACGAGGCCGCGCCCGAGGCACGCGTGGGCGTGGCGCACGGCAAGATGAGTCCGCGCGAGGTCGAGGACGTGATGATCGAGTTCGCGACCAAAAAGATCGACGTGCTCATCGCCACGACCATCGTGGAGAGCGGCATCGACAACGCGACCGCCAACACACTGATCATCGAGGACTCGCAGCGCCTAGGTCTGGCGCAGCTCTACCAGCTCAAGGGCCGTGTGGGCCGCTCTGCCACGCAGGCCTATGCGTACTTTATGTTCCCGGGCGAGCTGCCGCTCACCGAGGAGGCAACGGCGCGCCTGACTGCGCTTTCCGAGTTCCAGGACCTGGGCAGCGGCATGCGCATCGCCATGCGCGACCTGGAGATTCGCGGCGCCGGCTCGCTTATGGGCGCCGAGCAGCATGGCAACCTGTCGAGCGTGGGCTTTGACCTGTTTACGCAGATGCTGGGCCAGGCAGTGGCCGAGGCGCGCGGCGATGATGACGCCGGCGTGGAGGCGGCGAGTGTGGGCATTAACCTGCCGGCCGACTACTTCTTGTCCGAGGAGTACATGCCGGCGGTGGACCAGCGCGTGCTCGTGTACCGCAAGCTCGCTGCGGCTGAGGACCTGGAGAGTATCGACGAGGTGCAGGAGGAGACCGAGGCCGCGCATGGCGAGCTGCCGTTGGCGGGACTCAACCTGTTCAATCGCGCGCGCATCCGCATTCGCGGCGAGCGCCTGGGGCTCGAGAGCGTCACGCTCAGTGGCGGCCGCATCACGTTTTTGGGCGTCGACGTGCCCAAGAAGGTGGCCTTTGAACTAAAGACCCGCTATGGCGCGGTGAACTTCCCCAAGAGTCGCAAGCTGTCGGTGCCCTACAAGGCGGGCGCCGGCGCGGGCAGCGGCCTGGGTCGCGGCCTCGATGCCAACGACGGCACCGGCCCGGTGGCCGCGGCACTCATGCTGCTGCAACAGCTGGGCGCGAGCGACGACGACTAGCGGGTCGACGCTGCAAACGCTCCATTTGGGCAATCTGACCCTCACTCGTCGGTCGCGTACGCAAGTACGCTTCCCTCCTCCTTCGGGCCACCTTGCCACAAATGGAACGTTTTCGCTCACTTATGCTCAACCTGTAAGGGTATTTATGGGGCAAAGCTATCTTTGCCCCACCACGTTGCGGGTCGACCCTTCGCCCGACCGAAAGGAAAGCATGTTCGGATACATCTATAAGAAAGACGCCGCTGCTATCGCGGTCATCCTTGCCCTTTGCCTGGGCGTGGGCAGTTTCTTTGATTATCAGATCTCGAGCGCGCTGTTCAACGCCGGCAGCATGTACGGCCGCTTTATCGAGGCCGCCGGCGAGCTGCCGTTCGAGCTGACGGCGAGCGTCGCGGGCGTTATGCTCGTACGCGCGATGCGTCCCGACTCCAGGGGGAGCAAATGGCTTGCCGTGCTCGGCATCCTCGTCAACGTTGGCCTGGCCGGCTACGAGATTGTTTCGTCCCTGCGGGTTGGCGGCAAACTCATTGCCGTTCAGCTGGTGCTGACGTTTGTGCTGGTCATCGCCGCCAACCTTATCATCTATCGCCTCACGCGCACGACCGAGCCCGATGAGCTCACGCGCTGGGCGTTGATGGTGCTTGCCGTGTGGGTCGCTCAGGCCATTATCCTCAACGTCATTGTTAAGCCGTTGTGGTCGCGCCCGCGCATGCGCGTGATCGAGGTCACGCCGGGGCTCAATTTTCAGCCGTGGTGGGTGATTGGCAACCCCGACAAGTGGAGCTATATCGCCGCCGGCGTAATCAAGGACGGCTTTAAGTCGTTCGCGAGTGGACACACCGCGCATGCGGCGATTGGCCTGATGCTCGCCGGGCTTCCCGCAGCGGCCTTTAAGGAAAAGCCGTCGCACCGCCGGGTGGTCTTTTGGACGGCGGCTGTGGTCGCGGCGCTCGTCGCCTTTGGCCGTATCGTGATCGGGGCGCACTTTTTGAGCGACGTGAGCTGCGGCTTTGCCCTGGTGCTGGCGCTTGAGTGCCTTGCCGCGCGCATTGCCTATCCCAACGGCGTACAATAGCCCCGTTTGAATCATCGGGCCCGTGCCCGGCTAGAGAGGATTGCCATGCTCGCGTT
>CABTZA010000213.1 GCA_902489225.1 uncultured Collinsella sp. | reverse complement strand
TATGCCGTCTTCTGCTTGAAAAAAACCTTGAAGCCCGTCTTCTCCTGCAGCTTAATGAAGGCATCCGCAGCCGTCGCGCCCTCGTCGAGCTTGAGCTGCGTAGGTGCCACCCAGGTCTGAGCCTTGCCGTCAGCATCGGTGCCGATAATCGAGAACGAGACCTCGACCTGCTTCTTGGCAACATCGCCGGTTTCTGTCGGGTTCTCTGTCTGAACGGCAGCCGCGGCGGCAGATCCCACTTGGCCAGCGGATGCCGTCGAAGACTGCTCGCTCGTGGCAGGGCTCTCCCCCGTCGCCGAGCCTTCGTCGCCAGTTGCTGCCTCTGTTGTGGCTGCACTAGCTGCAGGCGCGCCCTCGGAATCCGAAACCTCGGCGCCGCTCTGCTCAGCGGTACCGCCCGCAAGCGCTGCGTCCTCGCCCGGCGTCGCAGTCTGAGCCACAGCCTCGGCAATGCCCTCGGCGCCCTCGGCCCACAGCTGAGCCGGTGTGGTGCCAAAGGCCATCGCGAAGGCCAGGAATGCCACCAGGCCGCGCTTGGCTACGCCGCGCGCAATTGCGCCACGGCGATGCGAGACGCGCTGGCGCTCGTCCTCAAACATATCCATTTGTCTCCTACTGTCTGCACTTGGAGCGTTGCCTTGAGACTGCCCCACGTCATCGCGCATGTTGCGCTCGAGTTCCCCCATCGGGGTCCCCCTTCCCTCCAGAGCCCTATGCACACCGGCGGCAAAAGCCGCAGCCGCATGCAAGACGGGAGGCGATCCGACTTAACCTTAACGACTCGGGCACGTCGTCCGATCTGCGACGCGAGCATCCCGAGCCAAGAGGAATTACGGTTACTGGTACAGCTGGGGACTTGCACCCCGATTCTCCCAAATGCGCAGGATAACCGCGCATTCGTGCGTCTCCGCACCACCATCTAGGCCATCGATTATTACCGTCAAAATGGTATCACGCAAAAGGGCCTCGCACGCAGGCGAAGCCCAAGGTAAAAGCTATTGTTTGCGATAGGAAAATGCGGTGACGGCCGCAGCCTCTAGTGCTTGCCGCCGTGACTGTTGAGCCAGATATTGCGGCCCAACATAAGCGCCAGCACCAGCGCGCTCACGTAGCCCATAAAGCCAATGACCGGGATACCAAACACAACCGGCTCGATGCGCGCGTAGTACACCACCGACGAACCGATAAACAGACCGGCGATCACAATTGCCATCGACATGCGGTCGATAATCCCACCTAGCTGTCGCAGCGCCTTATCGCTGCTCATGATCTGCGTGTTCACCTTAAGCTGGCCGCGCGTAAGCATACGCGAAGCCAAGCCCAGATACTCGGCCGCCTCGAGCGAGCCCTTCGCCGCGCGATAACTGCTCGCTGCAAAGTCGCGGCTCATCTCGCGCATGCGCGCATAGGTGCTTTTCTCGTTTTTAATATGCGTCTGGATGATTTGGATCATGTTGACGTTGGGCATGTACTCGGTCAACAGGCCCTCGAGCGTCACCATGCCGCGGGCGAACATCGTCACCACGCTCGGCAGCTCAACGTCATTTTTGCGCGCGAGGTTTAACAGCGAGGTCAAAAACTCGCCGATATCCAGGTCTTTAAGGTCGAGCCCGGCAAAGTCGGCAACAATAAAGTCCAAGTCGGACAAAAAGGCCGAATGGTCAAGCTCGGCCGAATCGCCGCGCGTCACGGCAAAGCGCATGAGCGAATCCTTGAGCTTTGGCACGTCGCCCTCGGCCACGGCAAAGATCATATCCTTGACGATGCCACGGTCGTGGCTCGACATGCGTCCGACCATGCCCAAGTCGATAAAGTAGACAATTCCGTCTTTGAGGATGATGTTTCCCGCATGCGGGTCGGCATGGAAAAAGCCGTCGTCGAGCACCTGCGTCGAATAGTCCTCGACGATTGCGGCACCGATCTTTTCCAAGTCATAGCCCTCGGCCACTAAGCGTTCAGGATCGGCGATCGAAATGCCGTCGACGTAATCCATGACCACCACGTGCTCGGTGCACAGGTCCAGATAGGATTTAGGGCACGTCACGCCATGAACGCTCTTATGGAACTCGTAGAAGTCGTTGAGGTTTTTGGCCTCGGCCAAAAAGTTGGTCTCCTCGCGAAACGAGGTCCACAGCTCCTCGACTACGCCGTGCAGGTCAACGAATTGATCGGTATTGACGAACTTGGAAACGATACGCACCACCGAGCGGATGATATCGATGTCCTGTGCCATAACCTGCTGCGCACCGGGGCGCTGCACCTTGACGGCCACGTCCTCGCCCGTCACCAGACGAGCGCGGTGCACCTGCGCGAGCGATGCGCTACCAAGCGGATTGGGGTCGATCGCATCGAACATCTCCCCCAGGCGCAGGCCGTATTCCTCTTCCAAGCAGCGGAGCACTACCTCGTACGGCACCGGCTCCACGTCGGAGCGCAAGCGGCGCAGCTCATCGCAAAAGCGTTGCGGCAGAATCTCGGACCGGTTGGCCAGAATCTGCCCCATCTTGACGAACATGGGGCCGAGTTCCTCGAGCAGGCGGCGCAAACGAACCGGCGTGAGGTTATCCCACACGCGGTACTTTTTAACCAGGCGAACAATCTGCCCGATACGCTCGCGGCGACCCGCCGGCGTGAGCTGGTATTCCTCGTCCGGCGCCATCGCGTCGGGCTCCTCGGGCACCATATCGACAGCGCGCGGCTTCTTGCGAGCGCCCGAGACGGCGGCGTCGACCTCATCGACAACCGCCGCCTCGTCACCCAGGGGATCTAGTTTGTTGTAATCGGTGGTGGAATCTGCCATCTGCGCTGCTACTCGGCCTCTTCGGTATCCTTCGCATCGTCGG
>CABTZA010000212.1 GCA_902489225.1 uncultured Collinsella sp. | reverse complement strand
CGTCAATATCGGTCGGAGGGGTGGCTTTGTAAAGCCGTTTGTCTCCACCCGCGTAGCGGGTGGTTTAAAGCTGGCCGCTGCGCGGCCAGCGGACTAAAGTCTTGAACAAAAAGGCGCCCCCGCATAAGCGAAGGCGCCCAATGCGCGCGTTTTGGGCGATAAAGCTCTTACGCCTGCTGATAGTGCAGGTGCTTCTCGTCGATATCGGCCAGGTCGCGGTCGAGGTAGCGGCGCGCGAGCCAGTTTGCCATGGGGAGGTTCTGGTCCAGGTAGTTACCGCACTCCTCGGGAGCGGCACCGGGGACATCGCCCTCAAAGCCGGCGACAAACTCGAACAGCTCACGCACGAGCGGCAGAATCTCCTCGCTCGTCACCTCGCCAAACACGACGAGGTAAAAGCCCGTGCGGCAGCCCATGGGGCCAAAGTAGACAATGCGGCTCGACCACTCGGCATGATTGCGAAGGAACGTCGCGCCCAGGTGCTCAATGGTGTGGCACTCGGCCGTGTTCATGACCGGCTCCTTGTTGGGCGTGGTCAGGCGCAGGTCAAACGTGGTGACGGCGGCACCGGTCGCCGGATCGCGGTCGATGCGGCTCACATACACGCCGGGCTCAAGCAGCAGATGATCAACGGAAAAGCTGGCGATGCGCTCCATGGCAGATCCTCTCGATAGTCAATTTGGGACGGGGCTCTTTTAGCTGGTTCGAATGGTCGCACCAATCATACCAGTCAAAAAAGCCCCGTCCCAAAAAGACAACTTAGCCAAGGACACGGGCCATACGCGTCTTGAACTCGGACAGGAAGCGCGGAGCATCCACGGTCAGTGCCACAAGCGCGCTCTTGTCCGGATCGGACAGGCGGCGCTCATCGCAGATGGTGCGACCGCGGTACTCGCCCAGCAGATCAACACGCAGGTTGCAGCCGAGCGCACCTACGAGCGTGGGGTCGATCGCCACGGCAACGGCCAGCGGATCGTGCAGCGCGCAACCGCCCAGGTAGGGCGCGTTCATTTCGTACGAGCCAATGTAGTGCTCGACCATGCTCGCAAACGCGCAGCCCGCCATGGTGCCCGAGCCCGTCCAGCCGGCAATGTCGCGGCGTGTGAGCACCACGCGATGCGTCACGTCCAGACCCACCATGGTGAGCTTACGGCCCGAGCGCAGCACCGCGTCGGCTGCCTCGGGGTCGCTCGCCATATTGGCCTCGGCGCCCGCGCTCACGTTACCGGGCACGGTAAGGGCGCCGCCCATCACGACCACGCGGCCGATGGACATCATCGCCGCCGCATCGCGCTCCAGGGCGAGCGCCAGGTTGGAGAGCGGGCCAGTCGCTACGTAGACCAGATCGGGACCATAGGTGCGCGCGGCATCGATCAGATAATCGACCGCAGCGTTGCCGTCGGCCGAGGTCGCCCCCACCGGCTCGTAGGGCGACGCGGGCACGCTCGCGCCGCCGATGCCGTTCTTGCCGTGAATGAGCGCGGTGGACGCCGGCGGCGTATAGGGCTCAGTCGCCTGCAGAGGACGGTCGGCACCTAGGTACACCGGAACCTCGGGGCGACCCAGCAGATCGAGCACCGCCAGGCAATTGTGCGCCGATTGCTCGACGCGCACGTTGCCAAAGCACGTGGTGATGCCCACGAGCTCCACCTCGGGGCTCGCGATGGCATAGGCCAGCGCCATCGCATCGTCCACTCCCATATCCAGATCAAGGATCAGCTTCTTGGTTGCCATTGTTCTACTCCGCTTCTCCGTCTACATCCAAACCGTCTAAACCAAACTTGTGCTCGACTTCCGCACGCGTGGGAATTGATTGCTGAGCGCCCAGGCGCGACACCGTCACCGCCGAGGCGCGAGCGCCCGCCGCCATGCACTCAAAGAGCGGCAGGCCCTCCAGACGAGCTGCCGCCAACGCGCCGATAAATGTATCGCCCGCGGCCGTCGTATCGACCACCGCGCTCGAAAGCGCCGGCATGCGCAGCGGCTCACCGCCATCGCCGAGCGTAACCGAGCCGGCGCCGCCCAACGTGATGACCGCAGCCCCGGCGCCCTTGTCGAGCAGCGCATTGAGCGCGGCGACGCAACTCGCATCATCCGTAGGCAGAACGCCCGTCAGCACCTGGCACTCGGTCTCGTTGGGGCAGACCAGGTCGACCGCTGGCCACGCTCCTGCCGGCAGGTCGCAGGCGGGCGCCGGGTTAAAGATCGTATAGAACCCCAGCTCGTGAGCGCAAGAGAGTGCCGCGGCCGTTGCCGCAAGGTCACATTCGCCCTGGGCAATAAAGACGCTTCCGGCAGCCGGGGCAATCTCGCTGGCATCGCCGTCGAGCTCGTCGGCCACCAAGCGCCTCAGTGCGCGGGCAACGTCCTCGCCCGCAAGCGCATGGTTGGCGCCCGGCGACAGCACGATGCGGTTGTCGCTCTCGCAGCGAATGATAGTCGCGGTACCGGTCTCCACGTCATCGCGACGCGCCACATACTCAACGCCCACGCCGGCATCCTGGAGCCCTGCCACGAGCGCATCGCCAAAGGTATCGCGCCCAACAGCGCCGATCATGCACGTGCGCGCACCCATGCGCGCAGCGGCAACGGCCTGATTGGCTCCCTTACCGCCGGCGTTGGTGATAAAACCGCTGCCATCGACCGTCTCGCCCGCGCGCGGCATGCGCTCGCACGCCACCGAAAGGTCCATGTTCATGCTGCCGAACACCGCAACGATGCTGTGATCCGCCATGGAAACCTCCTCGCCTTCAGGCTTTGCGCCCACCGTCGACCAACGATTGTGCACTCTCGCACCCCCTATAACTTTAGTCCACTTTGATGTGGACGCGCGCTTGAGCTTGCGCCAGCAGCAAGCATTCACAGG
>CABTZA010000211.1 GCA_902489225.1 uncultured Collinsella sp. | reverse complement strand
GGTCTGCCCATCGCTCGCGTCGCGCGTGCGATTCAAAAACTATCGTAATTGCATCTGGCGCTGGGTATCCCCCGGCGCCTACAATTTTGGCGTACCGTACGGATCCCGACCGGGCACAAGGCGCGGCGGAAAACCGATAGGAGTTAAACATGGACACACTGCTCGAGGCCATTGACGTCTGCGATGTCGATGGCTTTTGCTATGGCAACTATACGGACGAGGAGGCCGGCACCGGTTGCACCGTAATCGTGGCACCCGAGGGCGCCACCGGCGGCGTTGACGTTCGCGGCGGTGCTCCCGCTTCGCGCGAGACCGACCTGCTACGACCCGAGAACACCGTCGACAAGGTCCACGCCGTCTGCCTTTCGGGCGGATCGGCCTTTGGCCTCGAGGCCGCAAGCGGCGTCGCTCGCGAGCTTGAGAGCCGCGGCATCGGCCTTCCCGTCGGCCCCACGCAGGTGCCTATCGTGTGCTCCAGCTGTATCTTCGACCTTGCCTTTGGCGACCCCACCGTGCGCCCCGACATTGAGGCCGGCATCGCCGCCGTGCGCGAAGCACTCGACCACACCCCCACCAAGCTCGAACAGGGCAACGTAGGCGCCGGCACCGGCGCCACTGTAGGCAAGCTCATGGGGCCTGCCACCTGCATGAAGGCCGGCCTTGGAGCTGCTGCCGTGGCGCTCGGCCCCATCAAGGTGGGCGCCGTGGTCTCAGTCAACGCCTGCGGCAACGTTGTCGACCCCTTCACCGGCGAGTGGGTCGCCGGCATGCGCGCCGCAGCCGATAGCGACCAGATCGTCGACATGGAACTCGCAGCCTTTGCCGCCGCCGGATCCATGCAGATGCCGCTCGACCGCACCAACACCACCATCAGCTGCATCATCACCAACGTGGAACTCACTAAGGCACAAGCCACCAAGGTCTCCCAGATGGCCGCAGACGCCTACGCACACGCCATCCGCCCCACACACACCACCAACGACGGCGACACCATCTACACCCTCGCCAGCGGCAAACTGGGCGCCCAGGCAAGCGCCGCCGTTCCCCTAGACCTGCTGGGCATGCTCGCCGTAAGGGCCCTGGAAACCGCCATCGTAAACGGAGCCAAAACCGCCAAAACCTCCCACGGAATCCCAGGTGCTGCGAAGTAATCTCACTCGACCGTCGGTCGGAGGCGGGCGGGCATTACGTTTGCTGCTCTACAGTCCTATGCAAGACGAAGGCCACATTAAGTGGCCTTCTTTGCATGCGGAACTCGCGACAAACGTAATGCCCGCCCGCCTCCGACCGACTACCAACTAATATTTTTTCAGCCCAGGCCCCTGTGTACCGCGCGTCGAAGATCTTCAAATTCAAATAAACTGACAATCGATTCTTATAGCAGAGGCCCCTTGGCCTTTAGTTTGATACAAGTTCCGCACGAGCCGGAAAGCACTTAATGTGCTTTCCGTGCGAGCAGGACTGTTCGCAGTAGCAAACTAAGGGCCAAGGGGCCCAGTCAACCTATCAGCAGCGATTACTCGGCAGCTAGTTGAATTTGAAGATCTTTGAGGCAAGACGGTATAGGCCGAGTGTAGTTTTGTCTCCGGCCCGTCCGCGCAGGTTGGTGAAGAAGCCGACCACGCCGTAGCGGGCACGACGATACATGCGCTCGTCGTAGGCCTTCAAATCATTCCACAGCGTCTTTAGGCGCTCGTCGGCGCAATCTTCCTCGGAAAGCTTGGTGAGAACCGAGCAGATCGCCATCATCATGGTGAAGTAGCCCATCATGTACGAACGCAGACGCGACGACTCAACATCGCTGTACAAGTGGTACGACTCCATCATGATACGCGTAACACGGAACTGCTGGTCCAGACGCTTGACCATCGTTGCCTCGTTGACGCTCTGGCCTTCGCGACCGATAAAGTAGCGATAGAGGTCGATGTCGGCGTAGTACATGGTCTTGCAACGCGGCAGCGGCACGTAGGCGTAGATGTTGTCCACATAGAACGTGTGCGGCGGCATGGGAAGGTTGGACTCGCGCAGCACATCCGTGCGATAGCACAGGCTGTGCATGAGTAGGTTCTGGTCCAGGCGGAAATGACCGATCTGATCCCAAGAAAAGATCTTTTTGCGCGGCAGGGCAAATTTGTAGCCAATAGCGGTATGCGTGCCCTCGTAAACCTTCTCGTACACGTAGTTCGAGATAAATAAGTCAACGCGCTGATCGCGCTCTTCAAAGCCACGCAGAATCGACAGCATAGTCGAAAGCGCCGCAGCGTCGAGCCAGTCGTCCGAGTCGACGACCTTGTAGTAGGTGCCCTGTGCCTCGCGCAGACCCGAAAGGACGGCAATACCGTGACCGCCGTTCTCCTGGTGTACCGCGCGGATGATACCGGGATAACGTGCCTCCCACTCGTCGGCCTTGGCGGCAGTCTCGTCCTTGGAGCCGTCGTCCACCACGATAATCTCGATATCGGTGGCGTAATTGCTCCCCTCCAAGATGGAGGTGATGCAATGGTCCATGTCCTTGGCGGCGTTATACGAGGGAATACCGAATGTTATGACTTTATGCATGGCAGGCGATAATCTCATCCGAAAGATCGAGGGCGGAATTGGTCACGGCGTCCATATCGTAGTAACGATACTCGGCCAGACGACCCACCGGGTGGAAGTTCGTCAGGTTCTGGACGCGCTCAAGATAGCGCTCATAGAGCTCACGGTTCTCGGGCTCAAGAATGGCGTAGTACGGCGTCTCGCCCGAGTCGGGCGTATAGGCCTTGGAGTACTCCTTCATGATGGTGGTCTTGCCGGGCAGGACCTGACCGGTCATGTTCTTGAACTCGGTGATGCGCGTGTAGTCCTCGCTCGTGGTGTAGTTGACGGTGCCCACGGGCTGGAACTG
>CABTZA010000210.1 GCA_902489225.1 uncultured Collinsella sp. | reverse complement strand
TACCAAAATAAACCTGTCCCTTTTTGGTCGGTTTTGATGAGGGGTGTCGCATGCGGCATGTGCATATTCATGTGACGGGCATTGTGCAGGGCGTTGGCATGCGACCGTTTGTGTATCGCGAGGCCATGGCATATGGCATTTGTGGATGGGTGCTCAATGCGGGCGACGGCGTGCATATCGAGGCGCACGCTCCGGCCGATGCGCTCGATGCTTTTGTTGCCGCGCTTTCTGAGCATGCGCCTGCGGCAGCCCGCGTAGAGCATGTCGAGGTTGTGGACTTGGCAGCCAACGGTTGGGATGCCGCCAACGAACAGGGCTTTCGCATCGTAGCATCGCAGGACCAGACCGCGCACACGACGCTCGTCTCGCCCGATATCGCCACCTGCAACGATTGCTTGCGCGAATTGTTCGATCCCGCCGACCGACGCTATCACTACCCCTTTATCAACTGCACTAACTGCGGGCCACGCTTTACCATCATCCGATCGTTGCCTTATGACCGAGCGGCCACGTCGATGGATTGTTTTCCCATGTGTCCCAGGTGTGCCGCGGAGTATGCCGACCCACTCGACCGGCGTTTTCACGCGCAACCCGATGCCTGCTTTGATTGCGGGCCGCATATTACGTGGCGCGAGGCTGTAAACGGCGATGCGTGCGGGAATTCGTCCGCGACACCGGCCGTCGGCACCACACGCGAGGCCAGCGACACTATCATCGAGCGCTGCGTTGAGCTGCTGGCCAGCGGTGGCATCGTCGCCATCAAGGGCCTGGGCGGATTCCACCTGGCCTGCGATGCTGCCAACGAACAAGCGGTGCGCGAGTTGCGCCGTCGCAAACGCCGCAGCAACAAACCACTTGCCGTCATGGTGCGCAGTCTTGCTGATGCCGGGCGCCTGTGCCATATCGACGACGCTGAGCGCGAGCTTCTCGCCGGCAGTATCCGCCCCATTGTGCTGCTGCGCCGACGTGCTGCTTGCGAGAGCGGCGGCTCCCCCGACGCCCTCGCGCTCGCGCCGTCCGTCGCGCGCGACCTTCCTGAGCTCGGCGTCATGCTCCCCTATACGCCGCTTCAACATCTGTTGCTTGCCGCGGCAGAAGCCTGCGGTATGCACGCGCTCGTCATGACCAGCGGAAACCTAAGCGAAGAACCCATCGAGACCGACGACGACCTTGCCTGGGAACACCTCGTTGCTGCCGGCATCGCCGACGCGTTGCTCGGTAACGACCGCGCGATCCTCTCGCGCTATGACGATTCCGTGGTGCGCGTGGTTGACGGCACCGTTATGCCCGTGCGCCGCGCTCGCGGATATGCACCCCAGCCGCTGCCGTTGCCGGCGCTCGACCGCGCTCCGTCCTGCGTGCTTGCCTGCGGGCCACAACAAAAGGCCACGATTGCGCTCACGCGTGAAGGGACGAACGGCGAGGCGACCTGTTTTGTGTCGCAGCATATCGGCGATGTTGAAAACGGCGGGACCTTCGATGCCTGGAACGCCGCGCGCACGCGCTTGGAAGATCTCTTTGACTTGGCGCCCGCCGCCTTGGCTTGCGATGTACACCCCAGTTATCTATCGGGCCAGTGGGCGCGCGAGCAGGCGCGAAAATGCAATCTGCCGCTCGTCGAGGTGCAGCACCATCATGCGCATATCGCGAGCGTAATGGCCGAGGCCATCGCCGCGGGCCAGCTTACAACCGACGCGCGCGTCCTTGGCATCGCCTTTGACGGCACCGGCGCCGGCACCGATGGGACCATTTGGGGCGGCGAGTTTCTTGTTGCCAGCCTTGGCGGCTTTGAGCGCGCCGCGCATTTGCGCACCTGGGCGCTCCCCGGTGGGGCGGCCTCCGTGCGCGACGCCCGCCGCAACGCCTTTGCCCTGCTCAGTGAGCTCGGCCTGCTCGAGCACCCAGGTGCCGCTCGGCTTTTAGACAGCCTCAACGAGCAAACGCGCAACGTGACAGCCACCATGATCGAGCGCGGCATCAACAGCCCGCGTACCAGCAGCATGGGGCGTCTCTTTGATGCCGCGGCAGCAATTCTGGGCATCTGCGACAAGGCAACCTACGAGGGCGAACCCGCCATCGAGCTTGAGGCCGCCGCCTGGCGCGCGCTCGACAACGAAATCGCCCATTTTCCCGACGACAACGCCGGCTATTTCGCATCTGGCCCATCGTGGCTGGACGGCCCCTATGTTCTGGACCAGAAAGCACTCTTTGAGGCACTTTTGGGAGGAATTGAAGCCGGAGCGCCCGCCTACAGGCTCGCGCTCGACTTCCATATCGCCATCGCGCGCTCTTCGGCACGAATCGCACGCGAAATCTGCGCGCGCGAAGGCATCGATACCGTCGCGCTCTCGGGCGGCGTGTTCATGAACCGACTTTTGCTCCAGCTCCTCACCCGCGAGCTCAAAAGCATGGGTCTCACTGTCTTGATTCCCCAAACCGTGCCCGTTAACGACGGCTGCATCGCCTACGGTCAGGCGGCAGTCGCAAGCGCTCATCTTGCGCAGATTGCATCGCAGTAGGCTGTTCGGCCAGCCCGCAAGCCGCCGTCTCACAGGTGTAGCGCGTTTGCCCGCAGCGCCCGCGAGCGCTACCATCAACTGATGGATTATTGAGCGCCCGTCCAGCGCAAAGCGTATAAAAGGGGAACAATATGTGCCTTGCCGTTCCCGGCAAAGTAGTCAAACGCGACGACGACCTCAAGGCCACCGTCGACATGATGGGCATCGAGCGCCCCGTGTCGCTGCGACTCGTGCCAACGGCGCAGGTTGGCGACTATATTCTCGTGCACGCCGGCTTTGGCATCCAGATCGTCGACGAGCAGGAAGCGCAAGAAACGCTCGAGCTCGTTAACGCCATGACCGAACTGGCCGAAGAAGACCAACTGGCCAGCAACCCGGCCGAGGCATACTAGTGGCGGCCGG
>CABTZA010000209.1 GCA_902489225.1 uncultured Collinsella sp. | reverse complement strand
CGTCCCTACCTGCTGCATGCCTATGTGGGCTCCGGCGAGGCCTGGGATCTGGACAGCCGTGACGGCGGCGTGTCGATCCTGCCGCCGTACGAGACGCAGACCGGTGGCGCCTGGTATGCGGGCACGGCCGACGCCATTACGCAGAACCTCGACTACATCAAGGCCAACGACCCCAAGTACGTCCTGATTCTTTCGGGCGATCACCTGTATCGCATGGACTACCGCAAGATGCTCAAGACGCACATTGAGAACAACGCAGACCTCACGGTGAGCGTTATGCCCGTGCCGTGGGAGGAGGCCAGCCGCTTTGGCATCCTGACCACCGACCCCGAGGACGGCCGCATCACTAAGTTCACCGAGAAGCCCGATAAGCCCGATTCGAACCTCGCGTCCATGGGTATCTACATCTTCTCGGCAGACGTGCTGATCGAGGCGCTCGAGGCGGACGCCCTGGACCAGCGCTCGAGCCACGACTTTGGCAAGGACATCATCCCCAAGCTGCTCGGCGAGGGCAAGCGCCTGTACAGCTACGAGTTCCACGGCTTTTGGAAGGACGTTGGCACCATCGCCAGCTTCCACGAGACCTCGATGGACCTGCTGGGCAACAACCCCGAGTTCGATCTGTTTGACAAGAACTTCCCCATCATGTCCAACATCACCACGCGTCCGCCGCACTACATTGGCCCGGACGGCCGCCTGGACGACTGCCTGGTCTCCAACGGCTGCAAGATCTACGGCACCGCTCGCCACTCGATCATTTCGACCGATGTCATCATCGAGGAGCGCGCCGTGGTCGAGGACTCCGTGCTGCTGCCGGGCGCGCACGTCAAGAGCGGTGCGCACATCTGCCGCGCTATTTTGGGCGAGAACTCCACGGTCGAAGAGGGCGTGAAGCTCGGCTCTGTCGATACCACCAAGGATACGGCCGTCGTTGGAAATGACGTCGTTATCGGGAAGGGGGAATGATCCGATGATCAATCGCAAGGCCATCGGTTATATCACCGCTAACTACTCTTCGACTTACGGTAGCGTGCTGCTCAAGGACCGTCCCATCGCGTCCGTTCCCTTTTTGGGCCGCTACCGCCTGATCGACTTCCCGCTGTCCAACATGATGAATGCCGGCATCAAGACCGTCGGCGTCGTTATGCCGGGAAACTACCGCTCGCTGATCGACCACGTGGGCTCGGGTAAGGACTGGGGCCTGGACCGCAAGAAGGGCGGCCTGTTCATGGTGCCCGGCAACGCGTATGGCACCACCAAGGGCGGCATGCGCTTCCTGCTGCGCGACATCATCTCCAACAAGACGCTGTTCCAGCGCTCGGACAAGCCCTATGTCGTGATGATGGGCACCAACATCATCTTTAACATGGACCTCAACACCATCATCGACGCACACGAGAACTCCGGCGCCCAGATGACCGTGGTGTACTGCAAGGCCACGCGCAACGTCGATGACGAGACCAAACTCGAGATTAACGAGAACGGCCGCCTGACGGGCGTGAGCGCCGGCGTCGTGTACGGCGACAACGCCTCTATGGACTGCTGCATCGTCAACCGCGAGACGCTGCTCGAGATTATCGACCACTACCAGGCCGCCGACTATCTGGACCTGCTCGAGGCACTCCAGGGCGACTTTGGCAACATCGACGTGTGCAGCTACGAGTACAAGGGCGAGGTCGTGGGCGTGTTTAGCGAGAAGTCGCTGTATCGCCGCAGCATGGACCTGCTCGACCAGACCGTGGCCGACCAGCTTTTCGACCCCGAGCGCCCGATTCTGACCAAGGCCCACGACGTGCCGCCTTCGCGCTACGCGACCGGCAGCCACGCCTGTAACTCGATCATCTCGGCCGGCTGCATCATCAAAGGCACCGTGCGCAACTCGATCCTGTCGCGCGGCGTCGTGGTCGAGGAAGGCGCTTCGGTGACCAACTCGATCATCAACCAGAGCTGCATCATCAAGAGCGGCGCACGCGTTGAGAATGCCATCCTGGATAAGAACAACGTGGTCCCCACCAATACCGAGCTTCGCGGCACGCCCGAGAACATTCTGGTGCTGGGCAAGGCTCCGTTAACTTCCGACACCACCATCGTGCGTTAACGTTGGCACCGCAACATCGCTCGTAACATGTAGAATAGCCGCCCGGTTAGCGCCAGGCGGCTATTCTCGAATTACAACATGGGAGACAATATGGCAGAAACCAGCAAAAAGATGCAGATCGTGTTTGCCTCGGCCGAGTGCGCACCGTTTGTTAAGACCGGTGGCCTCGGCGACGTGGCGGGCTCGCTGCCTGCGGCGCTCGTGCGCGCCGGCGCCGAGGTTATCGTGATGGTGCCCAAGTACGCCACCATCAAGGACGAGTACAAGGCGCAGATGGAGCACTTCTCCGACTTTTACGTGAGCCTGGGCTGGCGCAATGAGTACTGTGGACTCGAGAAGCTCGAGCACGACGGCGTCACCTATATGTTCATCGACAACGAGCGCTACTTTGCGCGCGACTATCCGTACGGCTTCTTTGACGACGGCGAGCGTTTTGCGTTCTTCTCCAAGGCCATCACCGAGAGCCTGCAGCACCTGCCCGCCGGCTTTGAGTGCGACATCCTGCACTGCAACGACTGGCAGACGGCGCTGGCGCCCGTGTTTTTGCGCGAGTTCTACCAGGGCCTGCCGCTGTACGACCGCGTCAAGACCGTCTTCTCGATCCACAACGTGGCTTTCCAGGGCCAGTTTAGCGACACCGTGATGGAGGACATCCTGGGCGTGGCGCATATTCCGGCGGCCGCCTCGCAGCTGCGTTGCGACGCCTGCAGCATTAACTACATGCTGGGCGCCCTGCGCTATGCCGACGCCATCACTACGGTGAGCCCTACCTATGCCAACGAGATCCAGACGCCAGAATTTGGCGAGGGCCTGGACGGCGTGCTGCGCGAGCG
>CABTZA010000208.1 GCA_902489225.1 uncultured Collinsella sp. | reverse complement strand
GTGGTCGATGCGGAATAGCGTCCTACGCCAGCTATTCTGTGCGGCGTTGACGGTATTCCCGCGCTGATGGTGCGCGGGCTGGAAAATATACCCCGTGCGCTGCTAGAATGTGTAGTTCGCGTCCATACGGCGGTGTGTGGGCGATTAAGCACAAGAAAGGGTTGTCATGGCTTCTCAACATCCGGATATCGAGAAGGTTCTGTTTACGCAGGAGGATATCGACGGTATCGTCTCTCGCCTGGGCGAGGAGATTACGCGCGACTACGCGGGTAAGGATCTGGTGCTGATTGCGGTCCTGCGCGGCGCCGTGGTCTTTATGGGCGACCTGATGCGTAAGATCGAGCTGCCGACCAACATCGATTTCATGGCTGTTTCGAGCTACGGCGACGGTGTGAAGTCCTCGGGTATCGTGCGTATCATTAAGGACCTGGATATCGACATCCGCGGTCGCGACGTGCTGATCGTCGAGGACATTCTGGACTCGGGCCTGACGCTCAAGTATCTGATGAAGAACCTCGAGAGCCGCAAGCCCGCTTCTCTGGAGGTCGCCGCCTTCCTGTGGAAGGACGTTGAGGACCGCGTCTCGGCCATCACGCCCAAGTATGTTGGAACCCATTGCCCCGATGCCTTTGTGGTGGGCTACGGCCTCGACTATGCCGAGCGCTATCGCAACCTTCCGTATCTGGGCATTTTGAAACCGGAGGTTTATTCGTAAGATGCCCGACGACCGTAACGACAACAATTCCCAGACTCCCCGGGACCCAAAGATCCCGGGGATGCCCGGAGGCAAGAAGCCCACGCGTACGGGCTGGCTGTATTTTCTTTTGGCTTGCGCGCTTCTGGGCTATGCCTTCTTTAATATGGGTTCCGGCTTTGCCAGCTCCAGCAATACCGTTAAGCTCGCGACGAGCGAGATGGTCAGCGCCATCAAGCAGGATCGCGTCGAAGATCTGACCTATACGGTTCAAGACGGAAGCGTGACGGGTCATTACTGGAAGACAAAAAAGGACAAGGGCGATACGAGCGAGCTCAAGAGCTTCTCTTCGACCTATGTCGGCTCCGATTCGCTTGCCGAGCTCATGGCGGAGCACCCCGATACCAAGTACATCGTCAACACCAACGATCCCGATTTTTGGGGCGACTTGGCGATGAGTGTGCTTCCGACGATCGCCCTGATCGCCATCATGTTCTACTTTATGCGCCAGATGATGGGCGCCAACAACAGGAACATGCAGTTTGGCAAGACCAACGCCAAGACCAACGAGGCCACACGCCCCAAGGTCAAGTTTGAAGACGTTGCCGGCGTGGACGAGGCAGTCGAGGAGCTCGAGGAGATCCGTGACTTTTTGAGCGATCCGGATCGCTATCGCAAACTGGGCGCCAAGATCCCGCGCGGCGTGTTGCTGGTTGGCCCTCCGGGTACCGGTAAAACGCTGCTGGCCAAGGCCGTTGCCGGCGAGGCGGGCGTGCCGTTCTTTAGCATCTCGGGTTCCGACTTTGTCGAGATGTTCGTAGGTGTCGGCGCCAGCCGCGTGCGTGACCTCTTTAAGGAGGCCAAGTCCCAGGCCCCGTCGATCATCTTCATCGATGAGATCGATGCCGTGGGACGTCAGCGCGGAGCTGGCTTGGGCGGCGGTCACGACGAGCGCGAGCAGACGCTCAACCAGCTGCTTGTCGAGATGGACGGTTTTGAGGAGAGCGAGTCGGTCATCCTGATCGCCGCCACCAACCGCCCCGACATTCTGGATCCGGCGCTGCTGCGTCCCGGTCGTTTTGACCGTCAGGTTACGGTCGACCGTCCGGATGTGAAGGGCCGCGAGCAGATCTTGCGCGTGCATGCCGAGAACAAGCCGATGGACGAGGACGTGAAGTTTGAGAAGCTCGCCCAGATGACCGTTGGCTTTACCGGTTCCGATTTGGCAAACCTGCTCAACGAGTCTGCGCTGCTGGCTGCTCGCCGCCATCGTTCCGTGATCTCGATGGACGAGGTCGAGGAGTCGATGGAACGCGTGATTGCCGGACCGCAACACAAGGGTCGCGTGATGACCGAGGCCGAGCGCACCACGATTGCCTACCACGAGAGCGGTCACGCCCTGGTGGGCCACATCCTGGAGCACTCCGATCCGGTCCACAAGATCTCGATCGTCAGCCGCGGTCAGGCTCTGGGTTACACGCTGCAGCTTCCGCAGGAGGACCACTTCCTCAAGACCAAGAACGAGATGCTCGACGAGCTCGCCGTGTTCTTGGGCGGTCGCGTTGCCGAGGAGCTCATGTGCGATGACATTACGTCGGGCGCGAGCAACGATCTGGAGCGCGCAACCAAGATGGCGCGCGAGATGGTCACGCGCCTGGGCATGAGCGAGGAGCTGGGCACGCAAGTGTTTGGCGAGGCGCAACATCAGGTGTTCCTTGGTCGCGATTACGCCGATCACCAGGATTACTCCGAGGAGACGGCGCGCCGCATCGATATCGAGGTTCAGCGCATTATGCGTGAGGCCCATCGTCGTGCGGTCGAGATCCTGGACGCCCGTCGCGATCAGCTCGATCTGATGGCGAAGGTGCTGCTTGAGCGCGAGACTGTCGAGGGCGATGCCGTGAACGCCCTACTCGACAACGAGTGGAATGCCTACCTTGAGCGCGAGGGCGATATCCTGGCGGCCAAGGAGGAGCGCAATGCCAAGGCGGCCGGCATGCCGACCAAGAAGCGCGTGCCTCGAATGAGCGAGGAGGAGCTGGCGGCTGATGCCGCGGCCTTTGCGCAGGCGGCCATGCAGGAGGATGCCGAAGCCGCATCCGATGATGCTGACGATGACCATGCCGTCGTCGATGCCGACACCGACGCCGACAAATAGTCTTTGTGGCGAAAGCCTCCGCGGGGAAACCTGCGGAGGCTTTTTCTTTTGAGCGATATGGGGCCATCTGTTGATTGGGGACAGACTTAAATG
>CABTZA010000207.1 GCA_902489225.1 uncultured Collinsella sp. | reverse complement strand
CGCACGATGTCGCCGATTGCGCGGTCGGACCGAAACACGCCGGCGGCGGGGCTGTGGATAACGCGCTCCTTGCCATAGCCGGCGATCACGCCCGGCACGCCCGTGTTGGGCTGGGGCGAGCCCTGGGTAATGACGCGGCCCAAAAAATGCCCGCGCATAGTCTCGACCACGGCATCGCAATCAACCGGCGCGGTAAAGCCCGGCCCCACGGCGATGACGGCAGGCGCCATGTCGCGCGTGGTGCCCAGGTTGCGCTTGGCTAAAATCGCGTCGACCACAGCCGCGGGCTTCAGTTCGTCGAGCATCTGCGCCTGGGGGTCCACCACGACGGCGACGTCTCCAGCCCCGGTAATCTCAAGCGCCTCGGCCGACGTCTGCGCCAGGCGAGCGCGAATGCCCTCAACCTCGACCTCGCCCAGGCGAATGGCCTCGCAAAAACTGATTGTGCGGCGGATGCACGTGGGAACCGCGATATCGGCCATAACGACCGACACGCCGGCGCGTACCAAGCGAGCGGCGACGCCCGTGGCGATATCGCCGGCGCCGCGAACATAAACGAGCATTCCCGGGACACCTCCCTGTGCTACGGTTTGAGCAGAGCAAAAGCGGTTCGACCGCTACTCTGATGATTATTTATTATCACAGTATTATACGGCGGTGAACAGATGGAAACGGTTAGCGGCAATCTTGCCTCGGCGCTCAGGATCGAGCCGGGCATTACCGCGATTATCGGCAGCGGCGGCAAGTCGACGTTGCTCAAGACGCTCGGCCTTGAGCTTATGCGCGCTGGCGACCGCGTGCTCCTCTGCACCACCACGCATATGTTCCCCGTCGCCGGCGTGCCATGGGACGGGTCGGGCCGTCGTCTGGACGCCGCGCCTTGGAAGCCGGGGGCCCTGCATGTTCCCGGCTGCACCTGCGAGGCATGCGCTGGCATGAGCCGCGGAAGTATCTGCCAGGCGGGTATTTTGGACCCGGAGACGGGCAAGCTCTCCTCCCCTGCCGAGCCGCTCGACCAGCTGGCGCAGCGCTTTGACTATGTGTTGGCCGAGGCAGACGGTAGCAAGCGACTCCCGCTCAAGGCGCATGCCGCCTGGGAGCCGGTAATTCCCGCCGGCACGGCCAACGTCATCTGGCTCGTCGGCGCCTCGGGACTCAGCAAGCCCATCAACGAAGCCGTCCACCGCCCCGAGCTCTTTTGCGAGCGTTGCGGCTGCGAACTCACCGACACTGCCACCCCAGAGCGCGTCGCCCAGGTGCTCAATGCCGAGCTGCGGATGCTGAACCTCAACAATGCCCGCATCATGCTCAACCAAGTCGACACGCTCAGCGACCCCACGATGGCAGATCGCTTCGAGGCAGCCCTCAACCGCCCCCTCATCGCCACCAGCCTCAAGTAGCCGGCCCCATCTCGTCAGTTGCGGTGAAATACGGACTGTTTGGCCGCATGACGGCCGCAAACAGTCCGTATTTCACCGCAACTGCGGAGGGGGTCCGGCACTCCCCCTGCTAGCGAGGCACGTAGCGGCCGGGCTGGGCTCCGGTGGGCTCGCCGTCGCGTGCCGCCAGCACGCCGTTCACAAACACGACCTTGGCGCGGCCATGCGCCTCAAAGCCCTCGAGCGGCGTGTAGTCCACGGCCTGATGCTGCGTCGCCGCGCTAATGGTCCAGCGTGCCTGGGGATCCCACACGCACACGTCGGCATCGGAGCCCTCGGCAAGACAGCCCTTGCGCGGATACATGCCAAAGACGCGCGCCGGGTTCTCGCTCATCAAGCGGCACAGATCCTCGGGTCCCAACTGCCCCTCAAAGCTCGTGGCAATCGCGACGGGACGATGCTCCACGCCGGGCCCGCCGTTGGGAATCGCGCGGAAGTCGTCGCGCCCGCGGTCCTTTTGCCCGTGCAGGTTAAAGCTGCAGTGGTCGGTCGCAATCGTATCGATCTCGCCGGCCACAAGCGCCTCGCGCAGGGCCGCACGGTCGCCGGCATGGCGCAACGGCGGACTCATCACGTACTTGGCGCCCGCAAAGCCGTCCTCGCCCTGCTCCAGATAGCAGGTGTCGTCGAGCATCAGATACTGGGGGCATGTCTCGACATAGATGTTCTTCTGCCCGCGCGCTTTGGCAGCGCGAATGGCCTCGAGCCCCAGCTTGGTCGAAAGGTGCACCACGTTGACTGGGGCGTCGCCGGCCAGGTGCGCCAGATACAGCAGGCGGCTCACGGCTTCGGCCTCACACACGTCCGGACGGCTGAGCGCATGCCCCTCGGGTCCATGAATCCCCTGCTCGTACACGCGCTTCTGAAGTTCATTCACCAGCGTGCCGTTCTCGCAATGCACGCACAGGATACCGCCCAGGTGCTTGAGCTCCTCGAGCACCTCGAGCGTCTCGGCATCGTCCAGGCGCAAATGATCGTAGGCAAAGTAGGTCTTAAACGACGATACGCCCGCCTCGCGCATAGCCGAAAGATCGGCGCGATTGCGCTCATTCCACTCGGCGAGTGCCATATGAAAGGCGTAGTTGGCCGTGCAGGTTCCGTCGGCACGGCGATGCCACTCGGCAAGGGCGTCGGGCATGGTCACGCCGCGATCGGCCGTCGCGTAGTCCACGATGGTCGTCGTACCGCCGCAGGCAGCCGCACGCGTGCCGGTTTCAAAGCTATCGGCTGTCCAATCCATGCCAGTCCAGCACTGCATGTGCGTGTGGCCGTCGATAAAGCCGGGAAACACCCAGCAGCCCGCGGCGTCCTCGACGGTATCGCCCTCGGCCGGCTCAATCGCCGCGGCAATCCGCACAATCTTGTCGCCCTCCATGGCAAGATCGGCGCGGCGAAGCCCCTGGGGCGTCACGAGCGCGCCGTTTTTGATGATGATCATGTTGCTCCTTATTGATTAATACAGTTGGTCACGCGATCAAAATACGAGCAGGCGGCGATATGCTCCGTTATGCGT